>CAMKEK010000091.1:0-5725 GCA_946411545.1 uncultured Clostridia bacterium | reverse complement strand
TTCGGCGCGTTTGTTCCGCCCCCGGAGGTCTGAACCTGGGCGCTGTGCTTCTCTATGAAGCTGGGTTCCGCACTTGTGACATAATCCAGCGGATTCAGCCCCTCGCGGGACTTGCGCACTCCGGTGGTGTCGCAGATGGCGGCAAGGCGGTCGGTGCACTCGGTGATGAACTCCGCCTCGGAATAGGTCACGTCGTCGTCCACCGCCGCAAGAGAGAGCAGGATGTTTGTCACCATCCTGATAAAGATTCTGGATCTATCCTTGCCCAGCTTGACGTCCGATTCCGCAAGATTCCAGAAAAACACCGGGGGCAGAAAAACGTCTTCCTCACACACGGAGCTGGTCAGGTTCCAGAGCAGCCACTTCGGCTGCTGCCGGCCGCGGGAATAGATCTGGTTGGCCATCTCAACATGGCGCTGACCGATGCCGCCGGCTCTGCTCCAGAGGGAGAGAGCGCACTTGGTCATAAATTCATCCAGCTCCGGGGCCAGATTGGCGCTGCCGATCCGATAGAACGCATCGGTGTTGGCCAGATAGATTTTATGGAATTCTTCCGGGCTGCGGCTCCATGTAGTGGGCATGGCAGAGATGCCTCCGTTCTCATCATTGTTGCTGCTGCGTCATGCGCATGCAGAGTTTATTATAGAACAGTCTATCCGATCCGTCAAGAAAGGAACTTGCAAAGAGGGGGAAAATATGCGATAATAAGCGGCATGGAAGGGAGCGATGTATCGTGGCGCGTTTTTTCATTGCTGGTGCGAATTTTCTGGGCGGAGCCCGGGCTATTATTCGCGGCCGGGATGCGGAGCATGTTCAGGTCTTAAGGATCCGTCCCGGTGAGGATGTCACCATCTGCGACACCCAGGGCTCGGACTATAAGTGCCGTCTGGTCCGTTCCGATAAGGAAGAGGCCGAATTTGAAGTGGTCGAGGTGGTCCCCTGCAAGGGCGAGCCCTCTGTGGAAGTCACCGTTCTCTGCGGTCTGCCGAAGGGCGACCGGGTGGATTATATTATTCAGAAATCGGTGGAGGCCGGCGCCCATGGGATCGTCTTCTTCCAGTCGGCGCGCAGCGTCGCAAAACCGGACGACCCGTATAAAAAGCTGGAACGCTGGAACCGCATCAGCGAGGAAGCCGCCAAACAGTCCGGCCGCGGCATCATCCCCCAGGTCAGCTGGGCGCCGGATTACGGTGAAGTGCTGAACACCGCGGTCCATCACGACCTTCCCCTGTTCATGTACGAGACCGGAGATCGGGAGGCACTGGACGCCGTCCTGGAAGCGAACAAAACCGTCTCCAGCGTCTCGATTCTGACCGGACCGGAGGGCGGCTTTGAACCCTTTGAGGCGGATCTTGCCCGGATCGCCGGGCTGCATATCTGTTCCATGGGTCAGCGGATTCTCCGCTGTGAGACCGCCCCTGTCGTCGCGGTCACGGCCGTCATGTACGCCACCGGAAATCTGTCCTGATCATTTTTCTCCCCGCCTCCGGCGGGGAGATTATTATTTCTTCTTCATGAAAAACAGCAACTGCTGTCGGAGAACACTCCGGACGCAGCTGCTGTTTCTGATTTAATTTTCCCTCCGGGTTTATGAGGCTATGCAACATTCACAACGGCATAGATTCCGTTTTCCTTCGCCTCAAAGGGGATCCCGCTGTTGGCAATCGCACGGAAGTCATTGGAGCTCGCCACCTCGGTCACGGTGTTGTCTTCCAGGATCTGAAGCACCACAATCCGGTCCGCGGTATAATGCCAGGAGGAAGGATACAGGCGGAAGCGCATCGGCTTCTGCGCGTTCACGACCTCTCCCTGGGGGCTGTGCAGAAGGACATGGAGCGCACGGATTTCCAGGACCTCTCCGTCCACCGCGCTGTTCACAAGGGTTTTGATGTTGTTGCCGTTGATGGGGCTCAGCGTCATCATGGTATCCGCCGGGACCGATCCCTTGCCGGCCTCGATATAGATCGTGACGCCGCTCTCATGTCCCGCAAAGCCGGCCACCAGGGCAAATTCCTCGTCATCTTCCGCGGTCTGGCTTCCGGGCTGCGCAGCCTGGGTTCCTCCGGAACTCTGGCCGGAGCTTTGGCCGGCTTCCCCTTGCGTGTTCTCCGGCCCGCCGGGCATGCCGTCCGGATTCTTCGGCAGGGCTGCATAACCCAGGATGGTTTCGGTATCCGGGCTGTATTTGTAGGTATCGACTCTGCCGGAGCGTCCTCCTTCCACGGTGGTGACCGTCCCGGTCTCCTGGTTCACCTCCCGGACGATTCCGACGCGGTCCGCCCGGGCGTCTCCGTCCAGATCAAAGAAGATCAGATCACCGGGTACGGCCTTGTAGCTTTCTCTCTCATGAAAGACTCCCCTGCTGCTCAAGGAAGAAGCCAATCGGCCGGAATTGCCGTCATACGGGAGCGTATCGCTCGATACGCCGGCATAGAACAGGCAGAAGGAGACAAACATGGTGTTCCACTCGCCGTAGGGTTCCCCGTACCAGGCGCCGTAACGGTTCCAGCCGTACAGGTCGTAGGCGTTTCGCTCTTCATTGTAAACCGCTTTGAAGTTTCGGATGCTCTCGGTGTAGCCCAGCTGGCTCTCCGCCACCTTGACCAGGTCGTCGGCCCAGTCTCCGCTGAGTGTAAGGTTCTCAAGCATCCGGTCCCAGTCTTCCGAAGTCTCCTTATCGGCAAGGAGGTCGCTTACCGGCGGCTCCGGGACCTCGGCAGCGGCGGCGTTCTCCGCCCAAGCGCCGCTTCCCCCCTGGCCCGCCACCACAAGGAGGCAAAGCAGCAGGGCAAGGGCCCGCTTCCATCGACTTGTACTTCTTTGAACTGTTCTCATAATTGCGACCTTCCGTTATCTGCCTGGTTATCGTTCTGCGCTTGCTTCCGCCTTCTGCGTGAAGCGCTTTTTCTCTCTGTCACCGGCCCACCGGCTTTGCCGGTGGGCCTTGTTTATGTTATGCTTGCTGCTGTTTCTTTGCTTCGACTTTTTGCATAAAACGCTCCTGTGACACAACGAAGCGCGTATGCGTTCCCTGTCCGATGATCTCATCGCCCGAACGGGCCAGAACACGAAAACTCAGTCTCCGCCGGTCCACCTCGACCAGTTCGGCCTCCGCCGTCACCGGGAACCCCAGCGGCAGCGCCGCATCATGGGTGACATGGATCTCCGTTCCCACGGTGCTCTCCCCTTCGGCCAGATACGGCATGACGGCATCCATTGCCGCTTTCTCCATCAGGCCGATCATGGATGGGGTGGCAAACACTTCCAAGGCACCGCTTCCCACCGCGGCAGCGGTATTCTCGTGGACAACAACGGTTTCCGCGCTGCCCTTCAGTCCGGGCTCAAGACTCATGCTTTCATCGCTCCTTTGATCACATCGGCCAGACGGTGCACACCTTCGACCAGGCGTTCGTCCGTGGCGTTGGAATAGTTGAGGCGCATGCAGTTCTTCACCGCGCCGGAGGGATAGAAGCCGTCACCGGGAACAAACGCGACCTTTTTCTCCAGGGCAATCGGCGCAATGTCACGGGTGTTGATGTAATCCGGCAGTTCGCACCAGGTGAACAGACCGCCGTCCGGATCGGTGAAGCTGCACTCCTCCGGGAAGGTCTCGCGCATGGTGTTGATCATCAGCTCGCAGCGGTGCTTGTAGACCGGAAGGATCTTCGCCACATGGGCGTCGATGTCGAACATATCCAGATACTTCGAAATCGCCATGGCGTTGATGGTCGCCGTCTGCAGAACCGCGGCCTGGGCGATCAGGTTCACCTTGCCGATGATCTGCTCGCTGGCGGCAATCCAGCCGATGCGCATACCGGGTGAGAGGATCTTGGAGAAGGTGCCAAAGTACATAATCAGTTCCTTCGGATCCATGCTCTTGAGCGCGGGAAGATACTCGCCCTTGAAACGCAGGTCGCCGTAGGGGTTGTCCTCAATGGCGGGGATCTCATACTTGTTGATGATGTCCATGAACTGCTTCCTGCGCTCCAGCGGCCAGGTGCGTCCGCTCGGGTTCTGGAAGTCGGGGATGATATAGATGAACTTCACATTCTCCGTGGTGGCGAGAATGCGGTCCAGTTCTTCCATGATCATGCCGTTTTCATCCGTCGGAACCTCGACGAACTTCGGCTGGTACTGGCGGAAGGCGTTGATCGCGCCGAGGTAGCTCGGGCTCTCCAGTACGACGACGTCGCCCGGATTCAGAAACAGCTTCCCGATGAAGTCCAGGCCCTGCTGGCTTCCGGCGGTCAGGATAATCTGGGCCGGGTCAATGGTGACATTGTTCTTTTTCAGCATGCGCTCCGAGATCTGTTTTCTCAGCGGAGCCCAGCCGTCCGTGGCACCGTACTGCAGCGCGGTCGGGCCCGCCTCGTCCAGCACGGCGTCATAGGCTTTTTTGATGTCTTCAACCGGGAAAAGCTCCGGTGCCGGCAGGCCGCCCGCGAAGGAAATAATCTCCGGCTTGGACGCAACAGCAAGCAGCTGACGAATGTCGGAGGCTTTAATGCCGCCCATTCTTTCCGCAAAACTAACCATCTGAACAACCTCCTGTAATCATATTTTCGGCATACTGTGGATATTCTCCCACAATACTTCGAATTTATTATAACACAATTCTCAATCTGTGTAAAGCAGAATGCACAGCGAGACTCGCTGTGCATTGCGTCTTTTCTGTTCATTCTGCCGGGCCGGTTTTTCCTTCTCCGTCCCTTCTGTCTTAGCTTTTTCAGCCCAGAAGGGCGACGATCTCCTCCACGCATTTGTCCAGGCCCAGGGTCGAGGTGCAGATCAGGCGGTCATAGTTGTGCATATCGCCCCAGGTGCGTCCGGTGACGTATTCATAGCTGGTGCGTCTGCGTCGGTCCATGTCGGCGATCTTTTTGACGGCCTCGTCCTCGGTGAGGTTCTCGGTCTCACAGATCCGCCGCACCTTGAAGTCCTGATCGGCATAGAAGAAGAGATGCAGCGCGTTCGGGTTGTCCCGAAGATAATAATCCGCACGGCGGCCGGCAATGACGCAGTTTCCCTCCTCCACCAGCTGGACGATGAACTTGCCCTGCTCACGGAAGATGTAATCCGCGTTCTCGTTTTCGGTCCGGGTAAACACCGGGAAGACCTCGTGGAATATATTCTTCTTTTTGAGTTCGGTTTCCTCGGTCGCCGCGACAAAGGACTCCGGGATCAGGAACTTGTCCGCGATATGGGCGATCAGTTCCTTGTCATAGAACTTATAGTTCATGCGCTCGGCGACTCTGCGGCCGACCTCGTATCCGCCGCTGCCGTATTCACGGCTGATGGTGACGATGTTTTTCATGTCTGTCTCCTCCCTCAGTAGCTGAAGGTATGGGGCAGAAGCTCGGAGAGCTTATAACTGACATAGCGGGCGCCGGCCTTGGCACAGAGCACCTCCATATCCGGAGAGAACTCCGCCAGGAACTGCCGGCAGGCGCCGCAGGGGGTGCACCAGTTCTCGCTGTCGGCATAGATGGCAATCCGGCGGAAGCTGCGCTTGCCTTCGCTGACGGCCTTGACGCAGGCGGTCCGTTCGGCACAGATGGTGCTGCCGAGGGCGGCGTTTTCGATGTTGCAGCCGGTATAGACGCTGCCGTCCATGCACTCCAGGGCTGCGCCGACGGCAAAGTGGGAGTATGGGATATAGGCGTTCATGGAGGCCTCTCGGGCCATGTTCATCAGTTCGCGATCGGTCATAATGCAACACTCCTTT
>CAMKEK010000090.1:0-5883 GCA_946411545.1 uncultured Clostridia bacterium | reverse complement strand
CTCTTAAAGTTGGAGCTGATAGCCAGATTCGAACTGGCGACCTCATCCTTACCAAGGATGCGCTCTACCTACTGAGCTATATCAGCAAATTTTATGCCCCTTGTAAGAAGGGGCATAGTGGCGACCGAGAAGGGACTTGAACCCTCGACCTCCGGCGTGACAGGCCGGCGTTCTAACCAGCTGAACCACTCGGCCACAGCTCCGCTAATATAGCAGATAAAAATGGATTTGTCAACACCTTTTTTCAAATTTTTGAAAAAAGCCGCTGCCCGGGCAGGCAGCGGCTTTGACATATACGCATTAAAGCTTACTGATTTCGGCTTCAATCTCTTTGGCGACACTCTCCGGAACAATCTTTTTGGACACGACCAGATCGAAGATCTCCCCACAAGTTTTTTTGTTAAAAAGTTTGATGGGGTATTTCATCAGATTAGGTGCTTTGGCTTTGATGATGCCTGCGCACTGAGCGTTGTCAAAGCACTCCTTCACGGTCATGGTTCTGAAGTTCATAAAATACACTCCTTTCACTTTTACCTGTTTTACCTGTACTTACCTATTCAAAATCATTCAAGAATCTGAATTAAATGCATTTTAGCACAGAAGATCGAAAGAGTCAACAAAGAGTCAAAAAAGAGTCAACAAAGGAAACAGATTCCTGAGATCTAAAGAGAAGTCACCTTGCCGGTCAGCAGATGGTCCCGTCATCCAGTGCTTTTAGGACCGCCTCCGCGCAGCGCATCCCGTCGACGGCGGCCGAGGTGATCCCGCCGGCATAACCGGCGCCCTCCCCACAGGGGTAAAGCCCCGAAAGCGCAGAGGAGAAGTCGGTGCCGCGAAGAATCCGAACCGGGGAGGAGGAACGTGTTTCCGGCCCGGTGAGAACGGCATCCGGCGCGTCGAAACCTGTGAGTCTGCGGCCGAGCTCGGGGATCGCGGTACGGAGCGTATCACAGATGATATCCGGCAGAAGCTGTCCAAGATCGGTCCAGACCACGCCCGGACGGTAGCTCGGCTGTATAGAGCCGGGATCCCGGCTTGGCTGGCCTGCAAGAAAATCTCCGACCAGCTGGGCGGGAGCCGCGTAGGTCCCGCCGCCGAGACGGAAGGCAAGCTGCTCAAGTTCCCGCTGCCAGTACATCCCGGCGAGGACCCCTTCACCGGGGAAATCCTCGGGTTTTACACCGACCAGAAGGGCAGAGTTGGCATTCTCCCCGTCCCGGGCGGAATAGCTCATCCCGTTCGTGACGACTCCGCCGGTTTCTGAGGCGGCGGCGAACACCTGCCCGCCGGGGCACATGCAGAAGGTGAAAGCGCTTCTGCCGTTGGGCAGATGGACGTGCAGTCCGTAGTCAGCGGCGGGGAGCGAGCCGCGTTCACGTCCGTACTGGGCAATGTCAATGGCTTTCTGGCTGTGCTCAATCCGCACGCCCATGGCAAAAGCCTTGCGTTCCATGGGGATTCCCTGATGATGGAGAACTTCAAAGGTGTCACGGGCGGAATGTCCGATGGCGAGAATTGCATGCCGGCAGGGGAGATGATACTCCCGGCCGTCCGGCCCGGATACCGCGAGGCCGGTCAAGGCAGCGCCTTCCGACTGCAATTCGGTCATCCGGTGGCCGAAACGGACTTCGCCGCCGAGGGAGATGATCTCACGTCGGATCTCCTGCACGACAGCGATCAGAATGTCGGTCCCGATGTGGGGCTTTGCGTCATAGCGCACGGACTCCGGCGCGCCATGGAGCGCAAACTGATCCAGCACCCAGGAGATCCGGGGATCGTGCGTACCGGTATTGAGCTTCCCATCCGAGAAGGTTCCCGCGCCGCCTTCCCCAAACTGGACGTTATTCTCCGGGTCCAGCGGCCCTCCGGCCTGAAAACGGTCAATGGCCTGACGGCGGGAGAGGGCGTCCTGCCCGCGTTCCAGGACGATGGGACAAAGCCCGGCTTTTGCGAGGACAAGCGCGGCAAACATCCCCGCCGGCCCGAAGCCGATTACCACGGGGCGCTCTTCGGAAGAGCAGGAGGGAACAACATAGGGCACCGAATGATCCGGCGTGACATCCCGATTCCTGCAGCGGCGCAGAAGCTTTTCCTCGTTTCCAGCCACCGTGACGCCCACGGTGCAGACAAAATGGATGCGATCTTTCTTCCTCGCGTCCAGCGAGCGTTTCTTCAGGACGCAGCCGCGAATCTGCTCCGGTGAAATGCGGAGCTTGTCTGCGGCGCGAGCCGGGAGACAGGCGGCGTCTTCCCCGGGATCCAGACTGAGGTTGTGTACGAGAATCATGCGCCGAGCCTCCCCGCAAGCCGCCCGCTTGCCCAGGCCCACTGCAGGTTGAAGCCGCCGCAGGGACCGTCGATATCCAGCACTTCTCCGCAGGCAAACAGCCCTGGATGGATCCGGCTCTGCATCGTCTTCGGATCAAAGCCCTCGGTGAGCAGTCCGCCGGCGGTGACCTGGGCCGCGTCAAAGCCGTCTACACCGCGAACCGGCAGGCAGAAATCCGTGCACCGGCCGGCGGCGCGCCGAAGCTCTTCTTCCGAGAGGGAAGAGAGCGGGGCGGAGGCGGAGATTCCGGCTGCCTTTACGACAATGCGGCCGAGACGGTTGTGGAGCATGCCGGTGAAGAGCTCCGAGGCTTCAAGATCGGGAAACTGTTTCTGCCGGGCCTGGACCAGACGGAAAACGGCATCCTCGTCAAAGGGAAGCAGCTGAAGATGCAGAAGCTGGTCGTCGCCGCCGAAGGAGACGGCACGGGAAAGGTCAAAGCCCGCCGGTCCCGAGATTCCGGTTTCGGTAAACTGGACTTCTCCGGTGCTGCGCGCAAGAGAACTGCCGTGCCGCGTCAAATGCAGCGAAGCCTGAACCCGTATGCCCTTCAGGGCACGCGGATACTCCGGATCCGTGAGAATCCGCGTCAGAGAGGGATACAGGGAAGAGCGCCTGTGGCCGAGCGCCTTTCCCAGCCGGTATCCGTCGGTGACGCCGCCGAGCTTCGCGCCGGCCGCTCCGCCGCAGGCGAGAATCACGGCATCGGCATGAAGCTTTTCCGTACCGCTGCGCAGAGTGTATCCGGCTCGGTCCGGCCGAATTTCCTCGACGGGGAAGGAGCAGCGCTGTTCAACCCCGGCGCGGTCCAGCCCGAAGCGCAGAACGTCCAGCACACTGTTGGAGGAATCCGACAGGGGATAGATTCTCCCGTCCGGCTCGGTGGTGGTCAGGAGACCGAGATGGGCAAAAAACCGCTGCGTATCGACGGAACGAAAATGAGAGAGCGCATAGGCGGCAAAAGAAGGATCCGTACCGAAATAGTCAGCCGGGCCGGCATCCCGATTGCTGAGGTTGCAGCGCCCGTTTCCGGTGGCAAGGAGCTTCCGCCCGAGACGCTGCTGACGCTCCAGCAGGAGAACATGACGGCCGGGGACCTCTGACGCGGTAAGAGCGGCGATCATACCGGATGCACCGCCGCCGACAACTGCGATGACGGAATAATGAGGATGCATGGCAAATACCTCCGAATCAGGAAAATGATCAGATCGATTCCGCCAGAACGGGAAGCGCCTGTTCCAGCATGGAAGAATCCAGGGAAGAGTAGTTGAAAATGAAGGTGTGCTCCGGCGCGTTGTCCGGATTCCGGTAATAGGCCGAGATCGGGAGAAGATTGACCCCGCGGGATGAAAGCAGAGTCCGCAGTTCCGCATCCGAGCGCCGGGTATCGAGCTTCAGCAGAAAATGCAGCCCGGAATCCCGTTCCTGTACATCAATCCGGTCGGCGATGGGGGAGGCGGTAATCTGCTGCAGAAGCTGCTTGCGAAGCCGGGCATAGAAGAGACGCATCCGGTTCAGGTGCTTTTCAAAATAACCCTCTGAAATAAAACGGGCCAGGGTATACTGGTCAAAGGTGGAAACGGTACAGGAATAAAATGACAGCCGGCTGTAATACTCGTTTGCCAGTGCGGGGGGAAGAACCATATAGCTGATGCGGATGGTAGAGGCGATGCTCTTCGAGAACGTATTGATGTAGATGACCCGTCCGTGCTCATCGATGCTCTGGAGAGAGGGAATCGGCCGTCCGGTGAGGCGAAACTCGCTGTCATAGTCGTCTTCAATGATGTAGCGGCCCGGCTGCTCATCGGCCCAGGAGAGCAGCTCATACCGCCGTGTGATCGGCATGGTGATGCCGGTTGGAAAATGATGGGTGGGGCTGATGTGGGCGATATCGGCCCCGGCGGAAAGAAGGCCGGAGACCGTGATACCGGATTCGTCCATCGGCGCCCAGCGGCATTCCACCCGGTGAGAGGCATAGATCTGTGCAATCTTGCGATAGCCGGGATCCTCCAGGCAGAACACCCGCTCCGTGCCCAGAAGCTGAATCAGAAGGCCGTAGAGGTACTCGGTGCCGGCGCCGACCACGATCTGGTCCGGATCCACATTCATCCCACGGAAGGATTTGAGATGCAAGGCAATAGCGGAACGCAGTTCCGAAACGCCGCCGCATGGGGAGGCGATCAGCAGCTCCGAGCTCTTGTCGTTCACCGTCTCCCGAAGAAGATGCGTCCATACCGAAAAGGGGAAACGCTCCGGGGGCGTGCGGTTCCCGGAGAGATCAAGAGTATAGCCGCTCTCATGCCGGGGAAGACGGATGTCGGTGGTGTTTGCGCTCACGCGCACCGAATCGGGATGGGTGAACTGTGAGACAAAATAACCCCGCTTTGGCTCGGAGAATACATATCCCTCGTCCATCAGGCGACCGTAAGCCGCTTCGACGGTGATGGAGCTGACGCCGAGATTTCCGGCGAAACTGCGTTTTGACGGGAGATGAGCCCCGGGAGGGAGCCGCCCGGAGAGAATGTCTTCGCGCAGACAGCTTACCAGCTGCTCGTACAGCGGGATGGAAGCTGTGGAAGACAGGGTATAGGTAAGCACGGCGGACACCTCCTTCTGGCATGAGAGAACAAGCATAATATTGTGGCTGAATCATGCCAGACAAATCATACCATTTTCCGGGGAAAAGGGCAAGCGGGAAAGCGGAAAAGGATGTCATGACAATTTGGGAAAGCTGTCAAACGAGCCTTGGCAATTTCTTACAAAATCCGAAGAAGGATTTCTACATTTTTTATAAAATTGTTGATTGTGATTGAAAAAACAGACACAAATCGGTAAAATAAACAAGTAAAAGGGGGAGAGCATGATCTGTGAAAAACGGGTCACAAAAAGGATACACATTCTAATTAGGGGGGAATTGTAACACCAATGAGAGACCTGAAACATCTGCAATACTTCGAAGATCTCCTTCAGGTGGCCAACAACGCGCTGATCACCCAGGCCAGGGAAGAAGGAAAAGTCTGCGTTGCCTACACCTGTGAAAATGTTCCGGAGCCGCTGCTGAATCTGGACGGTGCGTTTTCCATCCGCCTCCATGCACCCCATACGGGGTCAATGGACATCGCGACCTACTACATGACAAACCTCCTGTGCGAGCCGAGCCGCGCGCTGCTCGAACGCGCGATCGAAGGCGGTTTCAATTTTGCCGACTGCGTGATTACCCCGGACGGCTGCACCATGATGAACCGCGCGGTGGAAAACATGGAACTGCTCAAGACCATGGGGAAGGACAATCCGAACTTTTTCCATGAATACATGGAAATTGCGTTCAAAAACACGGAAAACGATGTGAACCTGGCCGTTCTGCAGTGCACGAACCACATTCTCACTCCGCTGCATGAAAAGTACGGCATCGACGTCTCGGACGCGGCGATTCGCAAGGCGGTTGCGGGGCACAATGAAATCTGCCGTCTGATCCGGGCAATCGGCGACTTCCGCAAGGAGGACAGACCCCGGATTACCGGCTATGAGTATCACGTGCTTACACTGGCGAGCTA
>CAMKEK010000089.1:0-5979 GCA_946411545.1 uncultured Clostridia bacterium | reverse complement strand
CCGATGATGTGCTCCTTCAGGCGTGCGTCGAGCCCGGCCAGACGCTCCAGCTCATCCTCTTTGACCGAGGAGGCCGGAATCTTGGTCCAGAGTTCGATGATTCTCGCCAGGTTATCCACGGTCAGTTTCGGTCTTCCCTTTGCGTTGAGCTCCTGCTGCTCCTGGCTGAGGCGAAGTTCCTTGCTGCGCAGTTCCGCAATGCGGGCGTAGCGCGCCTCCGTCTGCTCCTGGGTATCGGCATCGTTCCGATGGGCATTGTCCGCCAGCAGGGCGTCCGCTTCGAAGCGGATGTTCTCCAGCTCGCGCTCCACCAGCATGCGGCGGTTGATATCCGGGTCCTTCAGGTTCACATCCGAGCAGGCCTCATCCAGCAGGTCAATGGCCTTGTCCGGCAGGAAGCGGTCTGTGATGTAGCGTTCACTCATGGTGACGGCCTTCTCACACATCTCATCAGGGATCTCCACGCCGTGATAATCCTCATAGTAATGCGCGATGCCGCGCAGGATGGCGATGCTGTCCTCGATGGAAGGTTCGTTCACCGTAACCGGCTGGAAACGGCGCTCCAGAGCGGAGTCCTTTTCAATGTGCTTGCGGTATTCGGCAAAGGTCGTCGCGCCGATCACCTGGATCTCACCGCGGGAAAGCGCGGGCTTGAGAATATTTGCCGCGTTCATGCTGCCCTCGGCGTCTCCGGCGCCGACGATGGTATGCACCTCGTCGATCACCAGAATGATATTCCCCTGTTTTCTGATCTCTTCGATCAGGCCCTTCATCCTGCTTTCAAACTGTCCGCGGAACTGAGTCCCCGCCACCAGCGACGTGAGATCCAGCAAAAAGACCTGTTTATTCTGCAGCTTGTAAGGCACATTTCCCATGGCGATCCGCTGGGCCAGTCCCTCGGCAATCGCCGTCTTGCCGACACCGGGTTCACCGATCAGGCAGGGATTGTTTTTCTGACGGCGGTTCAGGATCTGGATGACACGCTCCAGCTCCTCGTCCCGTCCCACCATGGCATCCAGCTCTCCGGCGCGGGCGCGGGCCGTCAGGTCGATGCAGTAGTTGTCCAGATATTTCCGCTTTCCGTTTTTTCCATTTGCCGCCGGATTGGGTCTCGGGCCCTGCTGGCCGGGTCCCGGCCGCTTCCCCGCTTCCCCGTCCGTCGGATTCTGCGGCGCTCCGGAAGCGCCGCCGTTGGGCCGGAAGGCATCCAGAAGCTTTCCGAAGAAGGGGAAGGTCGCGGTCTTGCCGTCCTCGTCGTTCTCCGTGGTCTCCTCCGGGTCCATCCCCATCAGTTCCTCCACGCCGCTCATGGCGTTCATCATCTCACCGGAAAGATTGTCGAGATCTTCGTCGGAGATTCCCATTTTGGTCAGGATATCATCCACCGGTTTGATGTGGAGCTCTCTGGCGCATTTGAGGCAGAGCCCTTCACTCTTGGTTTGGTTTCCTTCGATTTTTGTGATAAATACCACCGCCGGATTCTTTCCGCAGCGGGAGCAGATACTTGCTTGCATCGTTACCTCTCAGTTTATCAGTTGGTTTTTCCGTCAAAGACGTGCGCCTGTAGCATGCACGGCACGCGGACAGCGGTTACAGAAGTCCGTTTGTCAGGAAGCGGAAGGTCAGGAAGAACCTTGCCAGCAATGTGTTCTCCAGCGTATCCTTGCCGATGACCAGGCCCAGGAAGCTCAGCAGCCAGCAGAGCAGGACACAGTAGAGAAAGCCTTTTACAAAGCCGACCAGCGCACCGCCAAGCTCGTCCAGAAGCTGGAGGCTGTCCGGCAGCCGAAAAACCAGGTTTCCGATGCTGCTGACAGCGATCAGAAGAATCAGAATCAGCAGGAAGCAGAGCGTCAGTCCCATGACATAAGTCACCGCGTCGCAAAGCACCTGCACCACCGCCTCGGTCATGCTTGTTTCGGTCTGGTCGGAATAACGCACCGACCGTTCCGCCAGCTCTTCGGCGCGCTGTTCGGAGAAGCCGACGTGGCGGATGCAGAAATACGCATAGTCATAGCGCAGGGAGCTGTCCGACTCCAGTACGTCCTCCAGGGAAAGATCCGTCGACCCGTAGCCCATTTCGGTCAGCACTTCGTCCCGGGTCTTCTGGGAATCGATATAGCCGTCCACAAAGGGTTCCAGCACCGGGATCGCCTCGTAGGCATAGTTGGACGAAAGCATGCTGCCGGCAAGCAGGGCGATGATGATGGCCAGAATGCCGGCAAAGCCCCCGATCAGGCCGGACTTGTATCCGTTCCAGATACAAAGAGCCACGATCAGAAGCAGAACAAGGTCAATTATAATTCTCATAGCTTCACCATACTCTTAGTAATCGGCAGAAAACAGGGTTTTCCGCTTCCGGTCTCCAAAGGAAGTCGACGAGCCGGTCTTCAGTCACAGAACTCAAAATCCGGATACCAGATATGATTGAGGTACAGTCCCTGGGGCGGCATGGTCGGTCCCGTCAGGCGGCGGTCTCCTTTTTCCAGCAGGGCCGGAATCTCTTCCGGGCGCAGCTTTCCGTAAGAGGCATATACCATCGTTCCGACCATGGCACGGCACATGTTATAGAGGAAGCCGTCGGCACAGATCGCGATCGTAATCAGGTTTCCCTCATGTTCCACTTTGCAGTGATAAACCGTTCTTACCGTTGTTCGGGTCTCCGTACCCACGGATCGGACCGCCCGGAAATCGTGCGTTCCCTCAAAAGCCGCTGCCGCCCGCCGCATCAGTTCAAGGTCCAGGTGCTGGGGATAGAAGCAGACCCTGTATTCCAGGAACGGATCGCGGATCGGCGCGTTCCAGATCCGATAGATGTATTCTTTTTTGAGGCATGAGCCGATGGCGTTGAAGCCCGGTTCCCCCTCCATGGCGGAGAACACCGAAATGTCATGAGGCAGTCTCGCATTGACCGCAAAGGGGATGCGGTCCGCGGGAATTGTGGCATCGGTACGAAAATTGGCACAGTAGTGGCGCGCGTGAACCCCCGCGTCAGTACGGCCGCATCCGACACACTTCACCGGATGACCGCAGATCTGGGTCAGGGCCTGTTCCAGTGTCTCCTGTACCGTCCGGTCACGCTTCTGCATCTGCCAGCCGTGATAGGCGCTGCCATCGTAGGCAAGATGCAGAATGATATTTCTCTCTTTTTTTGGAAAGTCCATGTTCTGTCCCGTATCCGTTCCGGTCTCTTTCTCCGGGCCTCAGAGACCGAAGTGTTTCATGACAAAAATCGCCGCGGTGAAGGCACAGCCCAGGATCAGGGCGATGATATCCCGGGTACAGAAGCGAAGCTGCTTCATGCGGCTTCGTCCCTCTCCGCCGTGGTAACAGCGGCTTTCCATGGCAATGGCAAGCTCGTCCGCTCTGCGGAAGGCGGATACAAACAGCGGCACCAGAATCGGCAGCAGTGCCTTGGCACGCTCGATCAGGTTTCCGGTTTCAAAGTCCGCGCCGCGTGCTTTCTGGGCGGACATAATCTTGTCCGTCTCTTCGATCAGCGTCGGAATAAAGCGCAGCGCCATGCTCATCATCAGGGTCATCTCATGGACCGGAACCTTCAGCTTGTTCAAGGGTTTCAAAAGAAGCTCCAGTCCGTCGGTAAGCGCCATCGGGCTTGTGGTATAGGTCAGAAGAAAGGTCCCCACGATCAGCAGCGTGATGCGAAGCATCATCTTGACCGCGCGCTCAATCCCCTCCCAGGTAACAATCCAGCCTTCCCGGATCGGGGTCCCCTGGGTATAGAAGATATTCAGGATGGCTGTCAGCGCAATGATAAAAAGCATTGGCTTCAGGCCCTTGAAAATGTTTTTCGGACTGATGTGGGAAACCGTCATACAGATCACCGTGACCGCCGTCATCAGGAGATACGAGCCCCATCCCTTTGCGTTAAAGAGCGCAATGATGTACAGGACCACCAGGATGAGCTTGGTCCGGGGATCAAGCCGGTGCACCACCGTATCGCCCGGAAAGTACTGGCCGAGGGTAATGTCCTTCAGCATCCTGTCACCTCCCCGGCCTGCCGCAGTGCGTGAAGAAGCTGTTCATGGGTAAACACCGGTCCCCCCATCGGAATCCCGCGCCTGGAAAGGGCGGCGGCAATCTCGGCCGCCTTCGGAACATTCAGGCCGATGTCCATCAGCTCGTCCGTACGCGAAAAAACCTCCTCCGGGGTGCCGTCCATACGGATCGTCCCATGGTCAAAAACGATCAGCCGCTCACAGTAGCGCGCCGCATCATCCATGTTGTGACTGACAATCAGGACCGTGGCTCCGGTCTTCTGACGATAATCCCGGATGTTCTCCATAATGGTGCGGCTTCCCACCGGATCCAGTCCGGCTGTCGGTTCATCGAGGATCAGGACCTCGGGGCGCATGGCAATCACGCCGGCGATGGCGACCCTGCGCTTCTGGCCTCCGGAAAGATCCAGCGGAGAGCGGGAGAAAAAGCTCTCCTCCACGCCCACAAGGCCCGCCGCCTCCCGAACACGCTCGTCGATCTCTTCCTTCGTCAGCTTCATGTTTTTCGGGCCGAAGGCGATGTCCTCGGCCACCGTCTCTTCAAAGAGCTGATACTCCGGATACTGAAACACCAGGCCGACCCTGCGTTTCACGTCGCGCCGGGAGATTTTGTCCTTGTTGATATCCGCTCCGTCAATTTTCACCGTGCCGCCGGTCGGCTGCAGCAGTGCGTTCAGATGCTGGACAAAGGTGGACTTCCCCGAACCGGTATGCCCCAGAATGAAGACGCACTCTCCCTGTGTCAGGGTAACGTTTATATCCCGGATCGCGGTCTTCTCAAAGGGCGTTCCGACGCTGTAGGTATGTGTCAGGTTCTCTACGCTTATGACTGCCATGCTTGCCTCCGCTGCCGGATCGCCGCTGCGATTGCATCTGCGCAATCCTCTATGTGAAGCGTATCGGTCGGAATTGCGTAGCCCATCTCGTTCAGTTCATGAACAATCCGCACGGTTTCGGGAACATCCAGGCCTTCCGCTTCCATCTCTCCGACATGAGAGAAGACCTCTGCCGGGCTGCCGTCCGCGGTGATGTGCCCGTTGGACATCACGATCAGCCGGTCGGCATCAATACACTCTTCCATGTGGTGTGTGATCAAAACCACGGTCATCCCGTTTTCACGGCAGAGCCGCTGAATCGTGGAGATCACTTCCGTTCTCCCCTGCGGGTCAAGCATCGCCGTCGGTTCATCCAGCACGATCAGCTCCGGCTGCATCGCCAGCGCACCGGCGATGGCCACGCGCTGTTTCTGACCGCCGGACAGCAGGTGCGGCGCATGCTGGCGGTATTCATACATATCCACAAGACGGAGCGCTTCGTCCACACGCCGCCGGATTTCTTCCGACGGAACGCCGAGGTTCTCCGGCGCAAAGGCCACGTCCTCTTCCACGACATTCGCGACGATCTGGTTATCGGGATTCTGAAAAACCATTCCGACCGTATGGCGGATCTCCAGAAGCTTCTCCTCGTCGGCGGTGCAAAGCCCGGAAACGAACACCTTTCCTTGGGTGGGAAGCAGAATCCCGTTCATATGCTTGGCCAAGGTCGACTTTCCGGAGCCGTTATGCCCGAGGATGGCCGTAAAGCTCCCCTTTTCAATGGCAAGGGAGATATCGCAAAGGATGTCTCTTCTCCCTTCGGGATAGCGGAAGGTCACATGCTCAAAATTTACAATTGCTGTCACATCGGACTCCTCGCCTGTCATACCGGCTGACCGTTTTCCCAAGAAGGATCCGGTTTCCATTCTCCCTCCCGGCAGCCGAGAAAGGCCTCTGCCGCCGACGAAAAACCCATGCCGGTATAACTTCTGAATAACTGTGTTATTTTATCATTTATCCTCTCTTAGGTCAATAATGATTCTCTATGAAAAAAACTGTTGACAAATCGGCACAAATCAGTTATTATAACAAAGCTGTCGCGCGGGAGCATAGCTCAGCTGGTTAGAGCACCTGCCTTACAAGCA
>CAMKEK010000088.1:0-6023 GCA_946411545.1 uncultured Clostridia bacterium | reverse complement strand
TATCTCGCGAGCAGCCAAAGCCTTCTCTTCGGACCAGGTTTCCGAAGCTCTGGTGTACCGTCTCCCCCAGCCAGATGCAGCCGGGACGCACTTTCTCAACGAAACTGCGTGCCATGTTCCAGAAGCTGACCGGGACGAAGGATGCCACATCACAGCGGAATCCGTCCACAATCTGCGCCCACTGGCACAGCGACTCGATCTGATAATCCCACAGTCCCGGAACGGAATAGTCCAGATCGATGACGTCGGCCCAGTCGCCCACCTTGTTGCCGGTATTGCCGTTTTCGTCGCGATAATAGAATTCCGGATGCTCCTGCAGCAGCACCGCGTCCGGCGAGGTGTGGTTATAGACCACGTCGATCATGCACTTCATGCCGCGCCGGTGGATTTCCTCCGCCAGAGTTCTGAAGTCCTCCATTGTGCCGTAGGCCGGGTTCACGCTGCGATAGTCACGGTTCGCATAGGGGCAGCCGAGGCTGCCTTTCTTTCCCACGACGCCGATGGGGTGAATCGGCATGAACCAGATGATATCCGTCCCCAGCGCTTTGATCCGGTCCAGATCCGGAATGATGGAAAGGAACGTCCCCTCTTCGGTATGTGCCCGGACATATACGGAATAAATCACCTGCTTTTGCAGGTTGATGTCGGTGTTTCTCGCCATGATGAACCTCCCGCAAGAAGATACCGGTATTATACGCCCGCCGCCGTCCCCGGTCAATCCGGAATTGTAAAGATTCCATTCATCTGTTCCGTCTCATGCCGCACTGCGAATGGAGCAGGCTGCACCGGTCCTGCTTCGGACCGCGCCGGAAATAACGGTTGTACTTTGGAGAAAAATAGATATAATATGTACAGAATTATCACAAAACCGCTCGCAGTCCAAACCATCTGAGAGGAGACCTCCCTATGAACGAACGTCTGAATTTTGCATGTGACTATAACCAGGGCGCACATCCCGCCATCCTGAAGCGCATGCTGGAGAACAATCTGGTGAAGTCTGGCGTCTACGGTGACGACGCCTTTTCCGAATCCGCCCGGGCAAAAATCCGTGAGGCCTGTAAGGCGCCGGAGGCGGATGTCTGGTTTCTCGTCGGCGGGACCCAGACCAACGCCGCGGTGCTGGACTCGGTGCTGCGGTCCTTTGAGGGCGTGATCTCGGCGGATACGGGCCACATCTGCATCCACGAGGCCGGCGCTATCGAGCGCGGCGGACACAAAGTCCTCGTCCTGCCCGGGAAAGCCGGCAAGCTCAGCGCCGCTGACATCCGCGCCTGCTGGGATACCTGGTACAGCGACGGCAACCGCACCCATGTGGTAAAGCCCGGTGCGGTGTACCTCTCTCTCCCGACCGAGGTCGGAACGCTGTACTCTCTTGCCGAACTGGAAGCCATCAGTTCCGTCTGCCGGGAAAAGGGTCTCTGCCTCTATGTGGATGGAGCCCGTCTGGCCTATTCCCTCGCCTGCCCGGAGAACGATGTGACCCTCCCCGATCTCGCCCGCCTGTGTGATGTATTCTACATCGGCGGAACCAAGTGCGGCACTCTTCTGGGGGAAGCGCTGGTTTTCCCGAAGCACAACACGGTCCCGGATTTCTTCTCCATCATCAAGCAGCACGGTGCCGTCCTCGCAAAGGGTTTTGTGGCAGGGCTGCAGTTCGACACCCTCTTCACCGACAATCTCTACGGGGAGATCGGGCGTACCGCCATCGCCGCGGCCGAGCGCATCCGTCAGGCGCTGCGCGACAAGGGCTATACCCTCGCTTTTGATGCCCCGACCAACCAGATCTTCGTCCTTCTGGACGAGGGGACCCTCGCTTCTCTCTCCGAGAAGGTCGAGATGAGCTTCTGGGACAAGCCTGACGCGGAACACACCACCATGCGCTTTGTCACCAGCTGGGCCACCACCGAGGAAGAAGTCGATCGTCTGATTGCTCTGCTTTAATTCCTGCGTATCCGCTTTTCCTTCTGCTTTTCCTTTTCTGCTTCTCCGGAAGCGGTACGGGCTTCCGTCCGTGCCGCTTCCCTTTGCATTCTGCTGTACCCTTTTCCGAAATGCAATGCCGGTATAGCTCCCCGCCGACGGCGGGAGATATACCTCCCTGGGCAATCATTTCCGTTAAGCCGTATCAATTGCAAGTCATGCAGTTTTGGCATGACAAAAACAGTTCAAATTTGTTTGTTAAATTATTCAAATTTCAGTACATATTTTGTCATTTTTTTATGGTTCAATATACACAACAGGAAAACAAAGACCTGAAGCAAAAGATATCTTTTTTAATATCAAATGAAAAGAGGTTTCCGATCCATGAAAGCATCCACGATTTCTTCCCATCCTTTCCTTCAGAAGACCCTGTGTCTTGTCCTTCTCGCCTGCCTGATTGCGGGCTGTGTCGCCATCGGCGGCGGGAACCAGACCGCCTTCGCTGAGACTGCGGAGCTCTCCCCGGCAGATCTCTATGAGCAGAACGTCAACTCCACCGTCGGCATCACCATCAGCGGTGAAACCTCCAGCCGCTACGGTTACGGTTACACCTACCAGGCCTCCGGCTCCGGTTTCATCATCACCAGCGACGGCTATATTCTCACCAACTACCACGTCATCAGCGGTTCCAAGGCCGTCACGGTCGCGACCTATGATCACAACACCTACGATGCAAAGGTCATCGGTTATGATGCAAGCAACGACATCGCCGTCATCAAGATTGACGCTGAGAATCTGAAGCCGGTTACCCTGGGCGATTCCGACACGCTGCGCGTCGGCGAGAACGTCTACGCCATCGGCAACCCCCTCGGCGAGCTGACCTTCTCCCTGACCGGCGGTATTGTCAGCGCCCTGAGCCGGAATGTTCAGACCGAGGCCGGCACCTCCATGAGCCTCATTCAGACCGACTGCGCCATCAACTCCGGCAACTCCGGCGGCGCCCTCTTCAATACCCGCGGCGAGGTTATCGGCATCACCAATGCCAAGTACTCCTCTTCCGGCATGAGCAGCGAGGCGGAGATTGACAACATTGGTTTCGCCATCCCCATCAACAGCGTCAAGCGTATTGTCACCAGCATCATTGAAAACGGTTATGTCCTGAAGCCTTACATCGGCATCTCCGTATCTCCGCTGTCTGAAGAGACCGCCAAGGTCACCGGCATCAAGGCCGGCGCCGTAGTCCAGGATGTCACGGCGGACGCTCCCGCCGACAAGGCCGGACTCAAGAACCACGACGTTATTGTCAAGGTCGGCGATACCGACATCAATGACTCCAACGATCTGGTCCAGGTCATCTCCAAGTCTGATCCGGGCGACGTGCTGACCTTCTACATCTATCGTCAGGGCCAGGAGATCACGCTGGACGTCGAGATCGGCTCCAAGACCGAATCCGCGCTGAAGGACGAGGAAGAAGCCGAAGCAGCTGAAGAAGAGCAGGCTCCTCAGCAGCCCGAACAGGGAATCCAGGGCTGGAGCGACAACCCGATGGAGGACTTCTTCCGCTTCTACTTCGGTTACTGATCTCCCCCGCGCACTTCCGGAATCGCCTGACCGCGAACACTTTTCCGGCAGGCCGGATCTGAAAGAAGAAACCGCGCCCCTGGCGGCGCACCTGATAAAAAAGAGGCTGTCTTAAAAGACAGCCTCTTTTATTTCATTGCACAGGAAGCCCTACGGGCACACGGCGAAGCCCTGACCCCAGAGACAGCCGCCGCAGGTCGGCGCGGCGGAACCGATGCAGTCCGTTTCGTTTTCTTCCAGCAGCTCGCAGCCGCCGCAGAACAGGCAGGGCGCATACTTGAATTCATGTACCCGCTGACGGAAGGACCGATACTCTTCTCCCTCCCAGATCTCGCCGAGACTTTGTCCGTAAACAGTTCCAAAGGAGTGATGCCGAATGCGGCGTTTGTGGTCGCCGAGGTAGGTGTCCGCTGTGTGGAGCAGACCCATGCAGGGAGAGACATCCCCGTCCCAGCGAATGAAGCAGTGCCCTTCCTCAATGAACCGGCACCAGTTGGTACGCCGGGTGACGGGCTTTCCCTTCCAGGAGAACAGCTCCGCCTCCTGCAGGCTCTCCTCGTCGGGAAAGAGCAGATCTTTGTAACGCCTTGAGAATTTGAACATGGGGATCTCCGTCCCCATGTTGAAGCCCTCGAAGCGCCAGGTATAGCCGATCTTGTCGGTAACCGCCTTGATGGCAGCCACATCGCACATGGGCCAGAGCGCCTGTTCGATATCCTCCGCGCGGTTGGGAATGATATGGCTCAGATTCAGATCATCGGCCCCAAAGCGCTCGGCAAATTCCCGGATACGGCGGAGGCTGGCAATGTTGTCGCGCATAACGACAGCCGTCATGCCGAGACGAACGTCCGATCCGCTCCGGAGTTCGTTGAAGGCCTCCAGATTTCCGAGGACCAGGCCGAAATCACTGCCGACCTGGATCTTTCCGTAGTTCTCGTACAGCTCGTCGATGGAGACCCAGATTCGCGAGACCCCCGCTTTCAGCAGGTCCCCGGCTCTCTCCCGCGTCAGTAGCGTTCCGTTCGTGACCAGTTCGACGTTTTTTCCGTGCGCAGAGGCAAGCGCCGCCATTTCCGTGAGCGACGGATGCACCAGAGGTTCCCCCATGCCGCCGAAAAAGACGGTTCGGGTATCCCGCAGAACAGGATCGTCCATCAGGCGCGCAAAAGCCGCCGGGTCGAGATCGCCGAAGCGCTCGCCGACCCAGCTGTGCCGGAAACACATCTTGCACCGAAGATTACAGCGGGAGGAAACCTCCACATACAGTTTTTGGATCCGGTCGTACATGTTGCCCTCAGTCAAAACAGGCTCTCCAGTTCCATGTCCAGAAGGTCCGCCATATACAGGCGGCCGGTCTCCAGCGGCCGTCCGGTCAGAAGCCTGGTGCAGAGCGCCGTCTGCATTGCGGCGCAGAACGGCGGTGTAAAGGAGAGGGAGGTCTTGCTGCCGAGAATGGCAGTTTCCGGGTAGATTCTGTCAATGAGATCAGCCCCCGGCATGACGACGGCCGCCTGTGCGCTCCAGCCGCAGATCGCCCCGTGGATCAGAGGAATGCCTTCCTCCGCGCATGCGCGGGCGAGGATCCGGCGCGCCCGGATATTGTCCAGCGCGTCCAGAACGGCGTCGCAGCCCCGGATCAGCCGGCCGGCGTTTTCTTCCGTCACAAATTCCGGGATCGCCTCAAAGCGCACGTCCGGGTTTACCAGCGCGGCGCGCGCGGCCGCTGCCTCCGCCTTGGGCTGCCCCAGAGACGGCGGAGAGGAGAGCAGCTGGCGGTTCAGATTGGACGCCTCGAACACGTCGCCGTCGGCGGCGCAGATCGTCCCTACACCGAGGCGAAGAAGCATTTCGATGAGATAGCCCCCAAGGCCGCCGCAGCCCGCCACAAACACCGTCTTCGTGCGCAGAAGGTTGCACTCCTGTTCCGTCAGAGCGCCAAGATTGCGGACATAACGTTCGTCCATTGTTCAGCCGCCTCCCACCGGCGGGAAGAGAGAGATGATATCGCCGTCTTTCACGGGATCCTGCGGTTTGGAGTGAAAGCCGTTGATGAGCAGGATGGCGACTTCCTCCGAGGGGATCGCAAAGCGGCGGAGCAGGTCAGCAGCAGTGAAAACCTCTTCCGCGGGGACCTGGACGATCTTGCCCCGACCCTCGCGGAGTGTGGCGAAAAAGCGTACTTCGATCATGGTGTCACTTCCCTTTTCAGATTGATTTGCCGGTAAAGGAAAAAGGGGAGGCGGGAAGCCTCCCCTTGTCGGATATTATACTTATTTCCCTAAGCACTCGTCAAGGCCGAGCTTCTTCAGCGTCTCGTCTGTCGGGAAGGCGTTGACCCAGCCGCGGGCGGCATAGTATTGCGGCAGGGTGATGTCGAGCTTGTTGACCATGCCCTTGGAGGGGCCGTTGGAGATGGGCTCGGTGAGCAGACGCTTGGGCAGGCGGTCATCCTCGGGCTTCATGCCGGCGGCCTTGTTGAACATACGCTCGATGTTGAAGATCCGGTCACCGACCTCCAGCAG
>CAMKEK010000087.1:0-6027 GCA_946411545.1 uncultured Clostridia bacterium | reverse complement strand
GAGTCCTTATGAAGAAATACAAGAATCTGGTAATCGGAGGCATTCAGCAGAAAGTCTTCAATCTTGTTCTGGTTACCATTCTTTTGCTGGTGGCAGCGTATACCGCGGTGATCCTCTATCAGACTTCGAGCCTGAAAACACTCACCGGGGAGACAAATCAGCGGCAGAAAGAAGCCATCGCCGAGATCTCCGGCACTACAATGGACGCGGTTGTGGCCGACTCGCTTGTCTCCAAGACCGAGATGGCGGCAATGCTGACGGACGATCTCTTTGCGAAGCTGTCCTCCACGGTGCAGATTCTGGCAGACAGCGCGGAAGCCCTGCTCCAGGCGCCTGAACTCTACCCGGCGCGCCCCTTTGCTCTCCCGGATGCCGCGATGGACGGGAAAATCACCCTGCAGCTTGTGGGTGAGACGGGGAGCATGCCCGAAGATCCGGCAACCTTGGAGAAGCTCGGCCTGCTGGCGAATCTTTCCGACGTGATGACCGCCCTGTACCGCAACGCGGGCACCAGTTCCGTCTACATCGCGGTGCCCGAAGGCTATATGCTGTGCGTCGACGACAAGTCCGGCGCCAGGATCGACGAGCAGGGAAACATCCGCACGATCCCCATTCGGGAGCGCCCGTGGTATGTGGGGGCGGCACAAAGCAATTCGATCTTCTTCACAGACGTGCTGCAGGATGTATTTACCGGTGAAATCGGCATCACCTGCACCATTCCCATCCGGCAGAACGGCCGCCTGGTAGCTGTTGCGGCGGCGGACATGTTTCTGGACCAGATGGCAGAGGCGGTTTCCAACTCCGGCGATGTTGTGCACTACACCTGCATCATCAACAATCAGGGACATGTGGTGTTCTCCCCTCAGAACCAGGGCACGCTCCGCGCCCGCACCGCTGAGGAGGCTGCCGACCTGAGATTCTCTGAGCAGACGGATCTGGCGGCCTTTGTCCGGGATGCCCTGAACGGCAAAACGGGAGTCCGGGAGCTGGATCTGGACGGCGACCGGGTCTATCTCGCCGGCGCGCCGGTGGAGACCCTGGGCTGGGCGGTGGTGTCGCTGGTGGACAAGGCAGCTACCGAGCGCCCCGCCGTGATGATGCAGGAGCAGTTTGACAGTGCCCTGAACGAAGCGACGGCCAGCTATAATCAGGGAGTGGCTCGCTCAAAGCAGACCATCCTGATTCTGATTCTGCTGATTCTGGTTTTGGGCAGCGCGGCAGCGCTCACGGTTTCCAAACGGATCGTGAAACCGCTGGAGACCATGACGCAAAAGGTGCGCTCACTGGGCGGAAAAAACCTACAGTTTATGATGGAGGATGATTACCGCACCGGGGATGAGATTGAAATCCTGGCGGAGTCCTTCGCGACACTCTCGACGAAGACCCTGCAGTACGTGGATCAGGTGCAGCGCGTTACGGCGGAGAAAGAGCGGATCGGGGCCGAGCTTACCATGGCCAATGCGATCCAGCGCAGCCAGCTGCCAAGACTTTTCCCGCCCTTCCCCAACCGGCATGAGTTTAACCTCTTTGCCACCATGAAGCCCGCCAAGGAGGTTGGCGGAGACTTCTATGATTTCTTCATGGTGGACAACGACCACGTGGCCCTGGTGATGGCGGATGTCTCCGGAAAGGGAGTTCCGGCAGCGCTGTTTATGATGGTGACGCGCATGCTGATCAAGTCCCGCATCCAGAGCGGCGAGAGCCCTTCGGAGGCGCTTACCAATGTCAACCGGCAGCTCTGTGAGAGCAATGAGCTGGGCTTCTTTGTGACGGCGTGGCTGGCGGTGCTGGAGATCTCCACCGGAAAGGGTGTGGCCGTGAACGCCGGACATGAGCATCCGGTTCTGCGCCGGAGCGGTGAGAAGTACGAGCTGATCCTTTATCGCCACTCTCTGGCGCTGGCGGCCCTGGACGGCGTGCAGTTCAAGCAGCATGAGTTCCAGCTCTGCCCCGGCGACAGCATCTTCGTGTACACGGACGGTGTGACGGAAGCGACGAGCAGCGAGAAAGAGCTCTTCGGAACGGAGCGCATGCTGGAATCGCTGAACAAGGAGCCGGATGCCGAGCCGGATGAAATCCTGGCAAATGTCATGGGAGATATCAACCGCTTCATGGACGGAGAGGATCAGTTCGACGATATTACCATGATGTGCCTGAAATATAACGGCCCGGTCGAATAAGCGCGATACGGTGGAAGCTGATCCGCCGCTGCAGAAACGATAAATAAACCACGGAGGTAGAGAGACATGAAATTGATCAAGCTGATGAAGAAAGCCGCCCTCGGAATCTTCGGCGTCGGCGCTGTCAGGAAGAAGGCGGAGAAGAAGGCAAAGAAAGCCGTGAAGCGGACAAAAGTGACCGTTACGCTGATGACGCTGTCGTTCATCATGGGCGCGGTGCTGACCGGATATCTGGCCTATCAGAACCGTCAGAAGCTGGCGGTCATGACGCTGGGCCGGCGCAATGTCAGACTGGGAAGACTGAAGAAGCTGAGACGCTGAACGGCGCGAAGGCCCCTGCAATATCATAACAAATACAGCAGCCCGGAATGTGAATCTCATTCCGGGCTGCTGTTACACGGCGAAAGCAGGCAGGAAGGGATTGAGCAGGTCTTATGACCTGCTCAAAACAGTTTCGATTACCGTATGCAGCGCGTTCCAGTCCTTCTCGGCATCGGCCTGGGCCAGGGCCGTCTTCATGATCTCTCCGGCACCGGCATCCTCAAAGACACCGCTGACAGAATCGTAATCGGAGAAAGAGCTTGTGATCAGCCGGGACAAGTCGCCGTAATTTTCCCGAAAGTATCCCTGCGCTGCGCTGTCCGTTTCGCCCCATGCCTTTTCAAAGGCGGCTTTGCAGTCGTTCCCGCTGAGCTTCTGCTGGGTGGCGAAGCGGAGCACATTCGCGGCCGCAGCCGCCTGCTTGAGAGAACTTCCGGCTGTCCCGGGGTGGTAGGAGACTACTTCGTCAATGATGTTCTCGCGGATCTGATCGGCGGAAACAGCCGTCTTTCCACAGCCGGCGAGAAGAAATACTGCCAGAAAAAGGATAAAAAAGCGTTTCATTCAATATGCCGTCCTTACATGTTTGCTTGTTTCAGGTGAGTTTCCTCATCCCGCTTCCAGTATACCACAGGAGCGGGAAAGAGGAAAGAGCGGGTCTGCCCGGAAGCGGTAAGCCGCAGTTTTCAGCGGCTTTTTATTGTCATCGAAAGCCTCTCATGTTACAATACAAGCATCACCTGCATGAAATCTAACAAAGAAAGGAAGAACACAATGGCAGGCAAACTTTCACGCAGAGACTTCCTCAAAGGGATCACGGCCGGTGCGGTCAGCGTTGGCGCGATGAGCGTACTTCCGGGCTTTACGGCTCCGGCGTCGGCGGAAGGGGAAGCCCTGACCCCAGCGGAAACCCTCAAGGCGCTGGACAAGATCCCCCAGGCCTATCTCAATCCGCAGCTGGACGAGGCGGAATACCGCACCGCTGATCTGGAACTCAAGACGCTGTTCTCCCCCTTCAAGATCGGAAACGTCAGCCTGAATCACCGCATGGTAAAATCCGCGGCCGGTTCCGCGGCTTACCTGGCCGGCAAGACCGACGAACTGCTCCAGTATTACTTCAACCTCGCCAAGGGCGGTGTGGAGCTGATTTTCGTCGAGACGATCGACTTCCTTGAGATCCCCGAGAGCGGCGAGTATGACGCGGAGACCCTGGAGTACCTGGACAAGCTGGTCAAGGGCTGCGCGGAGTACGGCGCGGTCCTCGGCTATCAGGTTTCCGGTTTCGGCATGGGCGAGAACGAGATGACGGTGGAGGAGATCCACGCCAGACAGGCCCGGATGATTCAGGTCGCCGAAGGCCTCTACGGTGTGGGCTTCAAGGTCATCGAGTTCAACTGCGCGGGATTCAATATGCCGGCGCATTTCCTCTCCCGCTTCCACAACACCCGTGAGGATGAGTACGGCGGCAAGAGCATTGAAAACAGGGCCCGTTTCGTCACGGAGATTCTGACCAAGCTGAAGGAAGACTGTCCGGATATGACGGTCCAGTGCCTGATCGACTGCATCGAAGAGAACGACAACATCGCCAACAACCCGACCATCATGACCCTGGACACCGATGTCACAACCCCGCATACCAAGGCGTTCATGATCGAGGAAGGAATTGCGGCGGCCAAGCTCTTCGAGAAGGCAGGCTGCGACTCCATGCACCTGCGCATCGGACCGCTCGGCCACCATGTGGCCCAGTTTGCCGCGGATCTGTACTTCATCCTCAACGGGATCGAGGGCGCGACCGGCTTCGGTACGCAGTATGACTTCAGCCGCAACTTCCAGGGCGCGGCAATCGGCAACACCAGCGGCTGCGGCATCGCGCTGGATATCGCGGCACGGTATAAGAAGGAACTGAGCATTCCGGTGGGTGCGGTGACCTATATGGATCCCGCCCATGCGCCTGACTTCTTCGAGAAGGCGCTGGAAGACGGCAAGCTGGATTTCTTCCTGATGAACCGCCCGCTGACGGTCGACATGGAGTACGTCAATAAGCTGCGCGAGGGACGCATCGACGAAATCGCGCCCTGCACCCGCTGCCTGCACTGCCATTCCGGCTCCAATGAAATGAACGCCATGTTCTGCTACTGCCGTGTCAACGCGCTGACCCAGAGAGTCATGCGCGAGGGCGGCCCGGCAACCTATGAGATCCCCGAGGCGGAGACCAAGAAAAAAGTCATGGTCATCGGCGGCGGCCCGGCCGGCATGGAAGCGGCGCGCGTGGCCGCTCTGCGCGGACACGAGGTCACGCTGTACGAAAAGCGGGGAACACTCGGCTTCATGCTGGACTTCGCCGCCATGGTCAAGGGCCCGCATGAGAACCTGCAGGACCTGAAGAAGTATCTGATCCGTCAGTTGGAAGTCACCGGCGTCACCGTCAAGACCGGAACCGAGGTGACCAAAGAGCTCATTGAAGAGCAAGCACCCGACGCCGTCATCCTGGCTACCGGCGGCCTCCGCGATACCCTTGAGGTGGACGGCGACGTTCCCGTGATCGACATTGAGCGCTTCATGTTCGATGACACCGGAGACAATGTGATCGTTTACGGCTCCAACGCGCAGGCCTTTGACACGGCGCTCTGGCTCACCGTGCACAAGAAGCATGTCACCATGATCACGCCCAACACCGCGGACGAACTGGATATCCAGCAGTCTCAGCATGCAAAGCGCATGATGACGACGGCGCTCTATGCCCTCGGCTTCAATGCGTATCCGGAGTCCTCGATCAAGAGTGTGAAGGACGGCATCGCGACGGTCGTACTGGAGACCGGGCTTGAGACCCAGATTCCCTGCGACTCCATCGTGAACGCGGCGGATATGCTCCCGGATACCAGCCTGCTGGACGGAATTTCCGTGGAGGAAACCTATGCCATCGGCGACTGTGCGGCGCCGTTCAACATCGCGCTGGCGATCCGCGGCGGCAATGATGCCGGCCGCGCGGTGTGATGCCGTGTCAGGGAAACAAAATGCGCTGACATAAGCTGACATAATAAGAGCGACAGATAATGCAAAACCGGAGCAGATCGGGTCACAATCCCGTTTCTGCTCCGGTTCAGGCTTTATGGGCGTAGTTCCAAGGCGAAATCGATGTTTCTGAAGAATTCATCATCATTCAGGAAAAGAACGCCCATGCCGCAAAACCGCACACGAAATGCATGAGTGACATCGTTTGGCAGCCGTCACACGCATTAAGCGTCCCTCTGCCGGTAAGAGACAGCGGCGCAAGTCAGACACCGGTAATTTGCAGGGCGTCGTAGCCGGATTCTCCGGTTCGAATACGGACAACGTCCTCCACGTCATAGACAAAGATTTTACCGTCTCCGATCTCACCGGTATGCAGCGCCGCGTTCGCCGCGGCCACGACAAGCTCCGGATCCACTTTTGACACAACAATGTCAACCTGCAGCTTCGGAATCAGATGCATACTCATCTCAATTCCACGGTATTGACCGGCTTTCCCTTTTTGCGTACCGCAGCC
>CAMKEK010000086.1:0-6056 GCA_946411545.1 uncultured Clostridia bacterium | reverse complement strand
CGGTGGTAGCCAGAGAGGTGGTGCCGTTGAGAACGTGGTCGAGACCTTCCATTCCCAGGGAGTCCAGAGCCTTTCTGGTCAGCGTGTTCTTGACGACGGTGTACTCGACGGATTCCTTGCGCATTTCGGTACGCAGAGCGGTGTCTTCCTCGACGGTGATTCCCTTATAGTCCACCAGGATACCGGAACCTGCGTTCTTGATGCGTTCGGCCAGAGCGGCAACGATCGCCTGCTTTTCGCTGAGAACCTTTGCGTTTGGCATGTGTGATTTCACCTCCACACTTGAACTCACGCTCATAAAGAAAACCTCTGCATCAAAAGACGCAGAGGTACAAAAACAATCAAGATGATGTTGATGTCCTCGGCAGGATTTATGGGCAAACCCACCTGCTGTCTTCGGAGCGCTCGAATAATATAGTCGATTTCGAGCCGTTTGTCAAGAGATATTTTGACTGTTTCCGGTATTTTTTTAAGGATTCGGAGAAAGCGCCGCGGAAGCGGCGGCCGGCGCCTCAGGCGGTCAGACTCACGGTCAGCAGGACCGGATTGTGGTCCGAGTTTTCAAAGCCGAGATCGAGGGTTTTGACCGAGGAGACATCCACGTTCGGCGAGACCAGAAAACCGTCGATGGCATAATACTGGGTGTTTTCGGTGTCCGAGGGATCATAGGGCTGGTTCAGCAGACGGCAGGTTGGAACCGTCAGGTCGTAGGCAGAGCCGAAGCCGCCCAGCATATCGGTGTCGAGAACCCCGGGCGTCCAGAGCTCGGGATGGGTATTCGGCCAGGCTTTCTGTCCGCCGGGGAAGATCTGGTTAAAATCGCCGCCGGTGATGACGTAGTTCCCTTTCTGATACTCCTCGTTCAGGAAGTCCATCAGCTGCCGGGTCTGGGCGATTTTCCCCTCGCCGTCGTCATAAGCCTCCAGGTGAACATTCACCAGGACCAGCTCGTGCTCGGAGCCGGCCACCGGATGGCGGGTCACCAGCATACAGCGCTTTAGATTGGCCGTGGACAGAGGCCAGGAGAAGGGGCAGGGAAGCGCAATCCGGTCTGCGGAGGTGACGGCCAGATCCGTGGTGGTGAAGAGCCCGCTGTGGACTTTTCCCATGGGCGGAAAAGGAATCGGAACAAAGGGACAGGAATAGTTCAGGGCAAAGGCGGACACGCCCCGGGCCAGGGATTCGGTCTCATCGATGCCGTAGGTGCGGGCGGAATCGGTGTCGACCTCCTGGAGAATCACGAGATCGGCCTTGACCTCTTCCAGCGAGGACACGATCCCCTGAAGGTACGAGTGGACGGCATCCGGATCACCGGGACGGGATTTTTTCCCGCCGTCCATGAAAAAGTCCTGCTGCTTTCCTAGCCCGGCATAGCCGATGTTCCAGCTCAGCACCGTAAAGCCGTCGGACGGGACGGGCGCGGTTCCGGCGCCGTCGCTATATTGAACCGAGACGGATTCCACATCGGCGGGACGGTACTCCGTGACGGTCAGAAAGCCGAGAAGTCCGCCGAAGGCCACAACGATCACGAGGACAAGAATGAGCAGAACGGTAAGAAATTTCTTCATCGGAAAGCCCCCTTTTCTCCATGATTCTACCATCTTCCGCCGGAAGAGGCAAGTGATATTCGTTCAAACTGACCGATTGTCAAAAAAAGCCAAAAAAGGTATAATACCATGGCTTATAAGAAATAACAGGGAGGCAATCGCCAATGAACTATGAACATATTCGGCAGGCTGATCCGGAGGTCTACGAATCGATGATGAGAGAGCTGCAGCGGCAGCGGGATCACATCGAACTGATCGCATCGGAAAACTTTGTCAGCGAGGCCGTTATGGAGGCCGTGGGAAGCCATCTGACGAACAAATACGCCGAGGGCTATCCCGGCGCGCGCTATTACGGCGGCTGCGATTTCGTCGATGAGGTGGAGCGGATCGCCATTGACCGCGCGAAGAAGATCTACGGCGCCGAGCATGTCAACGTGCAGCCCCACGCCGGGTCCCAGGCCAACGTCGCGGTATACCTGGCCCTGCTGAAGCCGGGCGACACCATCCTCGGCATGAGCCTTGCGGAAGGCGGCCACCTTACCCATGGAGCGAAGGCGTCCATCTCCGGCAAGTACTTCCACGCGGAGTCCTACGGCGTCAGCCGCGAGACCGAGCGGATCGATTACGACGCGCTGCAGCAGAAGGCGGAGGAAGTGAAGCCGAAGATCATCATCGGCGGCGCCAGCGCCTATTCCAGATTCATCGACTACAAGCGGATGCGTGAGATCGCCGATTCGGTCGGCGCCTATCTGATGGTCGACATCGCCCACGTGGCCGGCCTGATCGCCGGCGGTGTGCATCCGAGCCCGGTGCCGTATGCGCATGTGGTGACCACCACGACCCACAAGACCATGCGCGGCCCCCGCGGGGCGCTGATCCTGTGCACCGAAGAACTCGGAAAGAAGATCGACAGCGCGGTCTTTCCCGGCTCCCAGGGCGGCCCGCTGATGCACGTCATCGCGGCGAAGGCCGTGGCCCTGAAAGAAGCGATGCAGCCGGAGTACAAGGCCTATCAGCAGCAGGTCGTGAACAACGCGGCGGCGCTGGCGGCCTCTCTGCAGGCAGAGGGCGTCCGCCTGGTCACCGGCGGCACCGATAACCACATGATGCTGGCGGACGTCTACAGCTGCGGCAAGACCGGCAAAGAGGTCCAGGAGCTTCTGGACAAAGCGAACATCACCGCCAACAAAAACGGCATCCCCTTCGATACCCTGTCGGTCAAGGAGACCAGCGGCATGCGCTTCGGCTCACCGGCCTGCACGACCCGCGGCATGAAGGAAGCGGAGATGACGGAAATCGGAAAACTGATCGCCCGCCTGATCCGTGAAGGAGAGAGCGCCGTCCCGGCTGTCAGGGAAGAAGTCCTGGCAATCTGCAGCCGGTTCCCGCTGTATCCGGAATTATGAGGCGAAGCAGCGTCAGAAGAATCCTCGGAACGCTTCTTTCCCTTCTGGTCCTTGCCGCGCTGTGCGGCTGCGGCATGGGCGCCGGGCCCGATCCGGAGCCCACGCCCGCCCCCACGCCCGAGCCGACCCCGACGGTGGACCCGGCGGAAGAAGCGGCGCGCCAGGCCCGGCAGGAGCGCCTTGCGGCCCAGAAGGACGGATTCCTGCTGGACAAGGGATATCTCTATGCGGTGGATGAAGAGGGCGAGCTGCGCTGCAGCACCTATATCGGCGTGCTGTATTTCGGGGAAGACGGCCGCTATACCAGCGGCTCGGAAAACCTTGACCGCCTGGTGGCGGGGGTGATCCGGAAAAACACAGACGAGAAGATGAGCCGGATGGACATGCTCCGGGTCATGTATGAATACACCCGGGACAACATCAAGTATGTCGGCTTCGGAAACCACGAGGACAGCTACAAGGCGGCGCACGGAAAAGACGGCTGGATGGTGGAGAGCGCGGCCTACGCGCTGGAAAACGGGACCGGAAACTGCTATCACTTCGCATCGACCTTTGCGGCCCTCGCAAGAGGCATCGGCTTCCAGGCCTATGCCGCCTCCGGCGTGATCGGTTCGGAGGAGCAGGAGCACGGCTGGGTCGAGATCGTGGACGACGACGGGACGGTCTGGTACAGCGACCCGGAGACGGAGTACGCCCGCAGTTACTGGATGGACCAGAAGTACGACCTGTTCTACAAATCCAAGGACGAGATCGGCAGTGTGACGGGCATCGGGTATCTGGAAATGACGGACCCGTTTGAAGCCGAGCGGAAGGAAGCAGAACAGCAGGGACGCCCGCTTCCGTCGCCGGAACCGAAACGCTGAGAAGTCCCGGCAGAGCGTGTTTGCGTATATTCAATATATAAAAGGCAGGCCTGAGGTCCCGATGGAGGGGCTTCAGGCCTGCCTTTTGGTGATCAGCGGAGATCAGAGCCGGCCGAGAGTCTTCAGAACATAGTCCGCGATGTCGGTCTTCTCGATGACATCGTTGTGGAGATAAGCTTTGCCCTGCAGGCCGGAGAGGGAGACGGGCGGCTCCAGCCCGGAAACGCGGGCGAGCTGCGCCATCTGCTGGAAAGCGTCGCCCTCGGGGGCCTCGCCGAGCGCGGTGAGAACCGCGGCCGGGAACTTGAAGGGGGAGGCGGTGGAGAGCACCACCACGGGGGCATTGCTGGGCTCTTCTTTTTTATAGAGCTGCGCCGCGTGCAGCGCGACGGCCGTGTGGGTGTCGGGGAGATAGCCGGTCTCGGAGAAGCAGCGGCGGATTTCCGCAAGGGTTCCGGCTTCGTCGCAGCAGTAAGCGGAGAAGTCCTTCCGGATGAAGTCCATGGCCTTGGCCGAGATCTTATAATAGCCGGAATTCTGCAGGCGGAGCATGTCGTTCTTCACGCACTCGGTGTCGCCGCCGGCCGCGTAGAAGAGCAGGCGCTCGAGGTTGGAGGAGACGAGGATGTCCATGGAAGGAGAGCTGGTCTTAAAGAACTCGCGCCGCCGGTCATAGACGCCGGTGGTGAGGAAGTCGGTCAGCACGCGGTTGGCATTGGAGGCGCAGACCAGCCGGCCCACGGGAAGACCGAGCTGCTTGGCATACCAGCCGGCGAGGATATCGCCGAAGTTCCCGGTGGGAACGACATAGTCCACCGGATCGCCGAAGCGGATGCGGCCCTGCTTCATCAGAGAGGCATAGGCGAGGAAGTAGTAGACAACCTGTGGGGCCAGGCGGCCGATGTTGATGGAGTTGGCGGAGGAGAGACGGACGCCGGGAACCGGGGCGCTGCCGGCATAGCGGGAGAAGACCTGCTTCACCGCGCTCTGGCAGTCGTCAAAGTTTCCCTTTACGGCGCAGACGGCCACGTTGCCGCCCTCCTGGGTCAGCATCTGGGCCTCCTGGACGGCGGAGACGCCCTTATGCGGGAAGAAGACCATGATTCCGGTGCCCGGCACGTCATGGAAGCCCTCCAGAGCGGCCTTGCCGGTATCGCCGGAGGTGGCGGTGAGGATGACGGTCTTGTCTTTCATGCCGGTGAGTCCGCGCGCGGCGGTCATAAGCTGGGGCAGCATGCAGAGCGCCACGTCCTTGAAGGCGGCGGTGGGCCCGTGGAAGAGCTCCAGCACATAGTCGTCGCCCACCGGCACCAGGGGCGTGAGCTCCGCACTGGCAAAACGGCCCTCATAGGCGCGGTGTACCAGAGGCCCCATATCGCCGAAGCCGGGCAGCAGCCGGGAGAGAATCTTCTCGGACTGGCCGAGGGGGTCCAGCGCGAGGCAGCCCTGCACATCGAAATTCCCGGAGGCGATCTCCGGATCGACATAGAGTCCGCCGTCCGGCGCAAGGCCGCGAAGCACCGCTTCCGGCGCGCCGGCACGGGAATCGCTTCGGGTGGACTGGAACGGGGCGGAGACCGCGGAAGGGGCAGAAGGCTGTACGTCGGCAGAACGACGGGATTTCAGAAGATCAATCAGACTCATGATACTGTTCCTTTTCAGTCGGTATTTTCAGTATTTGTTATTCTATGGCGAGCAGGCGCAGGTTGTCAAGCCCGGGAATGGCCGAAAGACGGCCGGAGAGGGAATCGACGCTCTCCGTAACATCGGTGATGTCGATGGAAATGGTGACGCTGGCTTTGTTGTGAATGGGAAGGCTCTGGGTGATGGTCAGGACGCTGGCCCCGCATTCGGAGATACAGGCCAGCAGGGCGGAAAGCACACCGGGCGCGTGATCAAGCATCATGGAAAAAACCGCCTTTCGCGAGCTGTTCAGATCGGAAGGCTCAAAGATGTAATCTTTATATTTGTAGTAGGTGCTGCGGGAAATGCCCACCTGCTTGACCGCCTGGCTGACCTCTTTGAATTTGCCGCTCTCCATCAGTCTGCGGCAGGCGAGGACCTTTTCATAATATTCAGGCAAAATGCTTTTATGAACGATCAAATAGTTTGAAAGCATTGTTCAAAATCTCCAATTCTGAAAAAATCAGAAAAACAAGACTTGTTTTTCAGGCAGGTATATGATACACTGTCGCCCATAAAAAAACAAGTGTTTTTATTTCACGGACGAAAAGTTTTTT
>CAMKEK010000085.1:0-6099 GCA_946411545.1 uncultured Clostridia bacterium | reverse complement strand
TGAAGGGGATGCAGACGGTGAAGGTGAAGTCGACGGTGAAGGGGATGCAGACGGGGAGGGGGACGGCTTCACTGCGTTTTTATCGGTTCCGATGGTAAGCTCCACCGGAATGGAGTTGTTGTTCAGAACATCGTACACGCCGTAGGGGACACGGAATTCGATGACCGATCCATCCGCACCGTGGGCTTTGGTCCGCGTCCCGTATTTGCCGGTTTCATCCCAGGAGAGCACCAAATAATTGATCACCGGCGTGTCCCGGTCAACTTCTGTGCTTTCTTTACGCGGGAGATGAATCACGACAAACAGAACAAAAAGAAATGCGACACCGATGACGACCCAGGGACTGACAGACCACACATTTTTGGCCCAGCGTTTCAGCGTTCTGCTGCTGATTCTGCGCTTTTTGGGAGCGGAAGCGGATTTGACGGAGTCTGAAAATGCGGGATCGGGATCGTCGGGGAGTGTAGCCCCGAGTTCTTCGCGGCATTTTCGCAGAAGCGCGTGCTCGAAATAGGCAATCCGAAGCAAACCGGCGTCGCTGCGTTCCGGAATTTCCAGCTGTCGGGCGAGCTCCTGAATGCTGTCTGCGCTGGCCTCCGGAAACAAGGTTTTGACCAGCATCCCGATGGGGACGAAACGGATTTCACCCTCGTGACCGAAGCGCTCAAGCAGGATCCGAAGAAACTGAAGGGCGGTGGGTTCCGCGACAACCGTCTGGCCGGTCAGAATCCGCGCGATGCTGTCGGCAACCTGCTCCGCCTGATAATACCCGGATTCCGCAGATACACCGCTGTCAGACTCCGAAGCAATCCGGACCACCGCTTCCTGTATGACCAGGTCATCTTCGATCTGCAGCATGGAGACCGAGGAAATGGCATTGAGCGAAGGGTTCGGCCCGGTGGTACGGACGTCAAGAACATAATAATCCGAGAGAGAAGCAATATCGGATGCCTTTGTGATTTGCTTGTATGTGATCATGAATACCTCCAGCCGAAAAGGACAGAAGTGATCAGATTGAGATTCCGAGAAGATGAATCAGCAATCCGAAAACAACTGCCAGCAGGTAGAGAAGAAGTGTAATACGCAGGTTTTCCTTCTGATCCGGATTTACCCGAAAGAGAATCAAAAGGCCGACGCCGGCGCCGTCCAGAAGACCTGCGATCAGATGACTTGCGGGCAGCACGCCGTGCAGGTACATCTGGGTCAGCAGGACGGAAGCGCCGCAGTTCGGAATCAGGCCGATCAGCGCAGAGAGGAACATGCCGGTGATCGGGCGCGAAGAAATAACCGCGGTCAGGCGGTCCTCACCGAGAAAAAGAAAGGCGAGATTCAAAAGAACCGTGATCGCAAAGACAAATAGTATAATATGAAGGGTATGCTTCAGTGCGGAGCCGACAATGCTCCCGTTTTCGCAGTGACAGTGTTCTTTCTCACACAGACGCTCGATCAGGAAGTCTTCTCCATCCTCCGGCTGACCGGTTTTCCGGCTGCTGCGAATATGACAGAAACCGTCGATTAAGAAGCCGCAGAGAATGCCGATGATCAGCTTGACCAGGAGCAGCTTCAGCATTTTCGTAACCGGGACGGCTTCGGAAATCATGATCGGGATCATCTCGTCCGAGGTGGAGAGAAAAATAGCGATCAGCGTACCCAGGGAAATCGCACGTCCGGCATAGAGATTGGAGGCGGCGGCTGAAAAACCGCACTGGGGGACCGCCCCCAGAAGACCGCCCCAGAAAGGTCCCATCCATCCGGCCCGCTTGACCAGGTCCCGGACCCGATCCTCGGTATGGCTCTCCAGATATTCCATAATCAGATAGGTAACAAAGAGGAACGGAAGAATTTTCAGAGAATCGAGTACTGCGTCAAGTATAGCGTCAAATAAAGCGTCCAACATGGCAACCCCTCAGGAACGAAGATAGTGTATTATACGTCAGCTGTCAGGGCATTTCAAGTAACAGTTTGTAAATCCATGAAATTCTCTATTGAATTTTATCGGATGATGTGATATAGTAGCTAAGCTATATGAGAAATGCGGATGTAGTTCATCGGTAGAACTCCGGCTTCCCAAGCCGATAAGGTGGGTTCGACTCCCATCATCCGCTCCATGGTATGAGACCCGCCTGGCAGATTGCCCGGCGGGTTTCCCTTTCGGATCGGCCTGTTATCCGGATCAGGGGAAAACGCGCCTGTCGGTTGAAGAATCGCAGCTGCTGTGCTATAATCATTGCACTTCTTATAAAAAAGCATACGACAGGGAGAAATACAATGCAGATCCGGCATGCAACAGAAGAAGACTTTCCCCGGATGATGGAAATCTATGCTTATGCAAGGCAGTTTATGGCCGACCACGGCAATCCGAATCAGTGGGGACCGACCAATTGGCCGCCCGAAGCGCTGATTCATCAGGATATCGCGCAGGGATGCAGCTATGTCTGTGAAGAGGACGGCCGGGTCATCGGCGTGTTCTTCTATACCAGCGGGAAAGACATCGAACCGACCTATCGGGTGATCGAAGAAGGCGCCTGGAGAGATGAGAAACCCTATGGCGTTGTCCACCGGATTGCGGGAGACGGCTCCAGAAAGGGGATCGGTGCGTTTTGCATCAATTGGGCCTTTGAGCAGTGCGGCCATCTGCGCATCGACACGCATTCGGACAACGTGGTGATGCAGAGGCTCCTGGACAAGCTCGGCTTTGAGAAACGGGGCGTCATTCACGTGATGGAGGATGACTACCCGCGCTTTGCCTATGAGAAATAAAGCGATTCATTTGACAACAAAGGAATTCCTGCCATCATGAGATCAGATCAGGCATTACGGTGTGCCGGAGAGAAGAGAGACACGATATGAAGACAGAGAGACCATACCCGCAGCTCATCATATCCAAAAAGGGAAGCAGAAGCGTTCAGGCGGGACATCCCTGGATCTATGACGAAGAAGTTCTGACGCCGCAGGACCAACTGGAGAACGGCTGCCTGGTGGATGCCGTTACGGAAAACGGACGCTATCTCGGCACCGGGCTTCTGAGCCGGAAGAGCAGAATCCGTGTCCGGATCCTGTCCCAGAATGCCAATGACCGCTATGATGAAGCCTTCTGGAGACGGCGGATTCAATATGCCTGGAATTACAGGAAGATCGTCATGGGAGAGGATGTCAGCTGCTGCCGGCTGATCTTCGGCGAAGCGGACGGCTTTCCGGGGCTGACGGTGGACCGATTCTCCGATCTGCTGTCGGTACAGTGCCTTTCCTACGGAATGGAGAAGAGAAAGGATCTGATCTATCCGCTGCTGCTTGAGGTGCTGGCAGAAGACGGACAGATGATCCGCGGAATCTATGAGAGGAACGACAATGCCCTGCGGGAACGGGAAGGCCTTGAACAGGGAAAAGGCTGGTTCAGCTGTCCGGGGCCGGAGAACCGAGGACTTCCGGAGACGGAGATCACGGAGAACGGGATTCGCTATCTCGTGGATGTGGAAAACGGACAGAAAACAGGATTCTTTCTGGACCAGAAGTATAACCGGCTTGCCGTCGCGCGGATTTCCAAAGGTCTTCGCGTGTTCGACTGTTTTACACATACGGGCTCTTTCGCGCTGAACGCCGCGGCGGGAGGAGCGAGCCATGTTACGGCGGTGGATATTTCCGAGAGCGCGGTGAAGCTGGCAAAAGAAAACGCCGAGCAAAACGGCCTGCAGGACAGAGTCGATTTTCTGGCGGCGGATGTGTTTGACCTTCTGCCAAAGCTGGCCGCGACAGGTCAGAAACCCTATGACCTGATTATTCTGGATCCGCCCGCTTTCACCAAATCGCGCAAAACCGCGTCGAATGCCGAGCGGGGTTATCACGAAATCAACTACCGGGCCATGAAGCTGCTGCCGAGAGGCGGCTACCTCGCGACCGCCAGCTGCAGCCATTTCATGCCGGCGGCTCAGTTTGAAACCATGCTGCGCAGCGCCGCTGCGGATGCAGGGGTCAGTCTGCGGCAGATCGAAGTGCGGCAGCAGGCCGCGGATCATCCGATCCTGTGGAATGTACCGGAAACGGATTATCTGAAGTTTTATCTGTTTCAGGTCGTGTAAAGCAATTCGTTCATGATTCTTCCATTGATTTGACGGGAAATTTCCTGTATGATACGGGTTCAGAGGAGCGACGACCGACTGTGAGATGGAATGCAAGACCGCGTTTTCTCCTTTTCCTGGCGGTGTTTATCCTGCTGGAAGGAATTGGGTGCGCATGGGCGGATTCGACGCCCTCCGTGATCCGCGCGGAAGAGATCGAAGGCTTGTTTGATGCCTACCTGGCGGAAAACGATCTCAATCCGGACCTGATCTCTGTGGCCTATGAGCTGCCGGCTTCGGGGGAGAGATGGTACCACCAGGAGGACCGGTGGTATTATTCCGCAAGTCTCTACAAAGTCCCGATGATGATGCTGCTTGCCGAACGGGAATATCGGGGAGAGCTGACAAAAGACTCCGAGATCAACGGCATGACTCTGGAAGAGATTGAAGAAGAGGTTCTCGTATCCTCCAACAACCCTGTTGCCTATTCCACCATGCTTTCGATTGCGCAGCCGGATGCCTGCAGGAGAATGTTCTGCAGATACTCCGATCTGCCCGAGGAGTATTATACCTGGGACTTCTATGGCGGAAGCTTTTTTACGGCGCGGTTTATGACGGACGTGATGGGGACGCTCTATCGGAATGAGGAGCAGTTTCCCCGGATTACGGATTGCCTGAAGCGTGCTCAGCCGAATCACTATTTCCGACTGAAGCTGGGGGACCGCTGGGAGATCGCACAGAAATACGGAACCTATCAGGACGAAGACGGAACGGACTGGAACCATACCAGCGGGATTGTATATACACCGCAGCCGTTTATTCTGACGGTGATGACACGGTACGGCGGAATGTCTGAGACGATCATCGGCGATCTTGCGAGCCTGTTCTGTGATTACACCCTCGGACTTGAACAGCGGCTTCGTTCAACGGAAGAAACAGAGCAGGTAATTGAAGTCCTGCCTTCAGAACCCCTGCCCACGCCGGTATCCCTGCAGAATACGGCGGACGAAAGCGGGGCGGGTTCTGCGGCGGAAGCTTCCGAAATAAAAGAAGAGGATCCCCTGATCGGGCGGCCCGCGCTGATTGGCGCGGCGCTCGGCCTGGAACTCCTGCTTTCGGGGCTGACGCTCCGGACACGGCTTCGTCGTGCCGAAGGGAAGAAACGACGGAGAAAACAATGAAACGGATTAAAATGTGAGGCACTTGTCTTGAAACATAGAAAAAGCCTGAAAAAATGCATATGCTGGCTTTTGGTCCTGAGCTGCTGCCTGTTTTGTGCAGGCTGCGCCTCAGGCGGGACCGGTTACGGGGTCAAAGCCGTGATGACACTGGTGGATCAGGAGTATTCAATCGCGTTTCGCAATGACGATCCCACGGCCTATTATGTAATCGGTGCGATCCAGGCTCTGGACGAGGAAGGGAAGCTCAGTGAACTCTGCAGCAAATGGTTCGGCCAGCGGATCATTTCCTTCCCGCGGACCAATATCCGGCTGGATGAGCTCCCGCCGACGGATTACCGGGATTTTATCATCGGACTTGATATCAACTCGTTCCCGCTGGCATATTCCGCCAACGGCGAGTACTGGGGCTTCGATGTGGAATTTGCCATCGCGGTGGCGGAAAAGCTGGGCTGGCACATCAAGATGCAGCCGATTGAAAAAGAGAATGTGTATATCGAGCTGTCCTCCGGAAACATCGACTGTGCCTGGGGCGGCCTGGCGCTGGACCCGGACGAGATTGAGCAGCGGGTGTACTCCCGGTACGGCCCCTATGTGGAAAACGACATCGTTGTTGCGGTCCGCGCCAACAGTTATACGGTAAACAAAATGATGCTGTCCGGGAAGAAGATGGTTATGCCGTCCACACCGGAAGCGATGGCCGCGCTGAACACCGACCAGAAGCTCATCAAGCGCCTCGGACAGATCACTCGACTGGCCGGGGGAACAACGGAGTGCTTTGCGCAGCTCTATGCCGGGAAGTGCGATGCCGTACTGACAGACAGTACCGCTCTTTATTATTTCAACAGTCATTAAAAAGCCTTATA
>CAMKEK010000084.1:0-6266 GCA_946411545.1 uncultured Clostridia bacterium | reverse complement strand
AGCACCTATGACATGTGCGCGCGCGCCTTTGAAGCCGGATGGGGCGGAGCCTGTTTCAAGACGATCTGCAACTTTGAAATCCACGAGGCCTCGCCGCGTTTTTCCGCCGTCAAAGGAGATAACGGGACAATCATCGGCTTCAAGAATATCGAGCAGCTATCCGACCACAGTGTTGCGGAAAACATGAAGATTTTCCGGGATCTCAAAAAGAACTATCCAGGCAAGTTCATCCTTGCCTCCATCATGGGACAGAATGAACGGGAATGGGCGGACCTGGCACGACAGTGCGAGGAAAACGGAGCGGATGCGATCGAGCTGAATTTCTCATGTCCCAACATGGCCAGCGACGGACTGGGCTCGGACATCGGCCAGATTCCGGAACTGGTTGAGCGCTATACCGCGGCTGCCAAGAGCGGCTGCGGCATTCCGGTCCTTGCAAAGCTGACGCCGAATGTCCAGAGCCTTGTACCGGCCGCGTTGGCCGCCAAACGCGGGGGAGCCGACGGGCTTGCGGCCATCAACACCATCAAAAGCATCCTGGGGGAAAACCTTCACACCTATGTGTCCTCTCCCGCCGTTCACGGCATGAGCGCGGTCGGAGGCTACAGCGGCAATGCCGTCAAGCCCATCGCACTCAGGATGATCGCGGAACTCGGCTGGGAAGAGGAGCTGAAATCCCTTCATATCAGCGGGATGGGAGGGATCGAGACCTGGCGGGATGCGATGGAGTATATCCTGCTCGGCTGCAGCAGCGTCCAGGTGACCACAGCGGTCATGCAGTACGGATACCGCATCATCGACGACCTGAAATCGGGCATGAACCGGTATCTGCTGGAGAAGGGCTTTGCCAGCATCCGGGATGCCCGCGGACTCGGCCTTACGGCGGTCCATGCTTCGACGGATGTCCTGGAGCGGGACACGGTGGTCTATCCCCGTTTTCAGCGGGACGGCTGCATCGGCTGCGGACGCTGCGCCATATCCTGCGCGGACGGCGGGCATCAGGCCATTTCCCTGGATCGGGATCGGAAACCGGTCCTGAATCTGCGCAAATGTGTGGGATGCCATCTCTGCGTGCTAGTCTGTCCCACGGAAAGCATTCTGCCCTATAACAGAAGGATTCAGCCCCTTACGTAGGCCGAAGGGAAAGATCGTCTGCCGGCTGCGGACGGCATAAGGCGTACCAAGTGCTCCGGATCGTATCCCGGGATGCGGAGCAGACAAAATATCATTCCATCAGAGGAAAACGGGATAAGGAGATTACAAGATGAAATTCAAAAAGCTGTCACAGAAACAGTGGTATAACGGCGCGGTCATTGCCTGTATCGGCGTGGCGTTCTATGTGCTTCTGACCAACTTCAGTACGGTGATGTCCGCCGTGAGCGGATTCCTCGGAAACTTCAAGGTGATTTTTCTGGGAATCGTCTTTGCGTACATGCTGAATCCGCTGGCAAACCTGTTCTCCAATAAGCTGCTGAAGAAGATGAGGGTCGGGCCCAGGCGCTGGTCGCTGTCTGTTGTGCTGGCTGTGGTGACGGCGCTTTTGGTGTTGCTTTTCCTGATTGGGGCGCTGATTCCGCAACTGGTGACGAGTGTTGCCGCCTTCTCGGAGAACATTGACGATTACGCCGCCTCCGCGATTCGGATGCTGGAGGGCAGCTTCCTGGAGCGCTTCCTCAATGCGGACCGACTCACGACCCTGTCGCAGAACGCTTTGAGCAGCATCATAAACTTTGTGAAGGAAAACGCGGGAAGAATCCTGAGCAGTGCGGCCAATTCGGGCAGAAATGTCATCTCGGCCGTCATCTCCCTGATTCTGGCCATCTATCTTCTCATGGACAAAAAGAGGGTCCTGAGAGGGTGGTGGCGTCTGGTGCGGGCGTTCTTCAGCCAGAATGCCACCATGGGAATCATGGATTTTTCCCTGCGCTGCGACGCCATTCTCATCAGTTTTCTTGTCCAGAGCCTGCTTGATTCCCTGATCATCGGCGTCGTGAACGCGATCTTTATGCTCATCTGCCGCATGCAGTATATCGGCCTTGTATCGGTCGTCGTCGCCGTAACCAATCTCATCCCCAACTTCGGCCCCATCATCGGCGCAGTGGTCGGCGGTTTTGTGCTCTTTCTTGTCAATCCGCTCCATGCCCTGATGTTTGTCGCCTTCTGTATGGTCCTTCAGTTCGCAGACGGATACATCCTGAAGCCGAAGCTGTTCTCGAACTCGCTTGGTGTCTCCGGACTGCTGATCCTGGTGGCCAGCATCGTGCTGGGGAACATGTTCGGCATTGTTGGGATGGTGCTCTCCATTCCGGCGGCGGCAATCCTGAGCTTTATCTACAACGACTACCTCCTGCCGCGCCAGGAACAGCGCCGTACAAGGAACGACGAGTCCTGAAAAAAAGAGATACACAACAAAAAGTATCGACAAATCCGGAATCGGGATCCGGATTTGTCGATACTTCTATGCGGTGAGATTCTGTTTCGTTTTCAGGCCCCGGCTTTTGCCGCGGCGGGGAAGAAGCGTCAGGCCGAAAAGACGGGAGGAGAGTGCTTTGCGGTCCGGCGTTTCCTCAGGAGTCCGGGAAAGGCTCGGGGCGGGACATCTTCTTCAGTTCTCCTGCACCGATGGGGATGGCGATAAGAGCGCTGATGAGATCGGCAAAGGGCTGGGCAAGCTCAATGCCCAGAATCGAAGACAATCCGACGGCCTTCATTCCGAGCGGGAGCAGGAGCACCATCGGGATGAAGGCGAGGCCCTGACGGGAAATGGCAAGCATGGTTGCCTTGGCCGTGGCGCCGATATTCTGCAGCATCATATTGCAAAGGACGATCCACGCGGAGAGCGGAAGTGTCACGAGCTGTGCGCGGAACGCAAAGACCGCGATTTGCGAGGCTTCCGGGCTTGCCCCGGTGACAAGATTGGTAATGGGCTTTGCGAAGACAAACCCAAGGGCAGACAGTCCGACCAGAACAAGCGCCGCGAGCCGCACACAGAACCAGAAGGCCTGACGGACCCGGTCATACTTTTTCGCGCCGTAATTAAACCCGCAGACTGGCTGAAAGCCCTGGCCGAATCCGATCAGGAGCGATGCAAGCACCATCATAATCCGGTTGACACCGGTCATGGCCGCCTGGGCCGCGTCAACCATCGCGGCACCGGTGACAAACAGGCCGATGGAATGATTCAGGCTTGCCGAGGAGATGCTGGCGATTCCCTGGCGGGCAAGGGAGGGAAGACCGCCCTGCATGATGCCTTTCAGATAATAGGCGGTGGGACAGAAGTTTTTCAGCCGAATTTTCACGTTGTCACTTCGCTGCAGACCGATCGCGAGAACCGTGAAGCTCACACACTGGCTGATTGCCGTTGCAAGCGCCGCGCCGGAGACGCCCATACCGGCGCCGAAGCGGGCGTGGAAACCGGCAAGGCCGATGGGGTCTCCGGCACGGAAGATCAGAATCGGATCCAGGAGAAGATTCAGCACTGCCCCGGAAGTCAATCCGATCATCGAGAAGAGTGCGTTTCCCTGAAAGCGAAGCTGATTGTTCATCACGATGCTTCCCATCATGATCGGCGCTGCGAGAAGGATATAGCGCATGTATCGGATGGTGTTGACCATGGTCTCTTCCGTCTTGGCGCCCAGAAGACCGGCGAGACCGCGGCAGAAACAAAGACCGAGCGCGGCGAGCAGAAGCCCGAAGGAGACCGCGCAGAAGAAGCCGGTGGCGGCCATCTTTTCGGCATCCTTCAGATCCTGACGCCCGAAAGCGCGGGAGATGTAATTGCCGGAGCCGTGGCCGTGGTAGAAGCCGATGGCCTGGATAATATTCATCAGCGGCATGACCACCCCGATGGCGGCGACCATGCTGTCACTGTTCAGCTGACGGATAAAGAAGGTATCCGCCAGATTGTAAAAAGCCGTCACAAGCATGCTGATCATGGTGGGGATCGCGAGTTTCAGGATCAGCGTTTCGACGGGCTCCGTCGTCATGCGCAGGAATTTGGATTCGGGCGACTGCCTTGAAAGGGCATGGTGTTTCAATGAACAGAAGGCCTCCTTTTGTGGAGCTTTGTGATCAGCAGAACCAGCAGGCCCATATACAAAGCGGCCAGACCCAGCGTGACCCAGCATAGAAGATCGGATTTCGGCGCAAGACCGACCAGAATCAGCACCGGCGCGCCGAGAATAATGCCGAAGCTGCTTCCGACGACGAGGTTGTTTGCCGCCGGGGTTTCAAGATTCGGGTCAATCTCGCGAAGCAGCAGTACGCCGGAACTGATGGTGCCGGTCAGCATGCCGTACATGGAAATCAGGCCCTCATAATAATAGCCCGGGTATACCTTTTTGCATACGAAACGCAGATGCAGCCAGGTGACGACGGCACCGCCCGCGGTGAGAAGCAGGAACGGGAGCCAGAGGCCGCGAATGTCCTCAAGATTGATCGAGGCAATGCCCGCGACGATCATGATGTCAAAGAAGAAGCCGGAAATGCGGTTGAGAAGATAGTTGTTCTGGTACTGCCGACGGATCAGGCCGCGTTTTTTCCCGTTTTCCAGCAGGACACGGAGGAGAATCGCCAGTGCCGAACCGATGATGAAGTTAAAGCCCCAGATCAGGGTGTTGACCGTTCCGGCCAGACCGGGAGAGAGCGCGGCGATTCCGGCGGTCAGGCCCCGGGCGGCGAGATAAGTCGCCAGGTACACCAGAAGCACCATACAGATCTGAACGGAGAGCTTGTCGATGGAATCGGAAATGGGAATTTCATCGACGGACTGGAAATAGTCGGGAGGAAAGTGCTCCGGTGCGGTCTGACGGGCACTGGGGATCTTGTTTTTGCGCGCCAGGAGGTTCAGGATCACAACACCGACGACACAGGCGACAAGATATCCCGCGGCGGCAATGGACAGACCGAAGCTGCGTCCGCCGGCGAAGCCCAGCGCCTCATAGCTCGAGCCGACGTTGTTGGCCTGACCGGGGCCCTGTCCGTAGCCCATCGGGAGCAGCAGACCGGCGGCCTTGAACATGCCGGGCATCAGCGTGTAGCTCAAAAGCAGGGTAATCATCAGACCGAAAACGCCCTGAATGAGGTAGGTGCTGACAATGACGGCGCCGGATTTAAGGCCCGTGAGATCCCCGCCGGCGGCTTCCCTGACCGGGACACGAAGGCTCATGGCAATAAAGCCCAGGGCAATCCCGTGATAGACCAGCATCTCAAACAGCGCGCCGTCGATGGAGATGAGCCCGGTGTATTTCAGCGCCAGCAGCAGAAAGCCGGCCAGCACCGCAATCGGCATCAGGCTCTTTCGGATGAAGGGGACCTTCTGACGCAGAAAGTTTGCAAACAGTACCGCCCCGGCGATCAGGCCGAACTGAATGATGATGTTCCACAATGCGTGATTGGCGGCTGAATAATCCATGTCAGATCTCCTTCCAGATATCCAGATATTTCCGAAGGTTGACTCCGGCTGACGAGCGGAGCTCGTAGTATGCGTCCTTGCAGGTGAAGAGCAGAAGGTGCGTCTGCACCATTGCCATGCTGCTGATTTCCGTCATGAAAAAGCGCTGATCCCCGCATTCGAGCCTGTCGTCATACTGACGCAGGGCTCCGACCGCAAGGACTTCCTCGCTGTGATCCGGGTGAACGCGCTTGAGCTCCAGCCCGCCGTCCTCAAACAGAAGCTCGCCGTCATGTGCAAATTCCCCGCTGTGCAGCAGCTCTTTCTGCCAGCGGCCCCAGTCCGCCAGGGTTTCAAACGGCTCCTTCGGATCGAAAAATCCGTATTCCGTGTAGGTCCGTTCGAATCCGCAGGAACAGAAAATCCGCGCTCCGCCGGTCCGGAGGGTTCCGATCCTCCGGCAGCCGGGACAGGCGTACAGAGCGCGTTCCATCCCTTCGGCGCGATGCTTTCCGCGATAGCGGACGGGATGGGTACGCTGCCTCTGCCAGGCATCTTCCGAGATGTCCCGTTCGATCAGGGCGTTGACTTCCGCGGCCGACAGAGCTTTGAGCTGTTCCGGTGAATAGCAGGCGACCGGATGCCCGCGGACGGCTCCGCGGCAGATGTTCTTTCCCCAGCGCGGCAGACTGAGATAGCCGCCCTCCAGGCGAAACGTCACCAGGGAGGCGCCGCTGCTTTTCACAAGCTTTCCCGTAGCCGGGAAAATCGGTCCGGTCCGCCCGTCCCAGCATTGTTCCCCTTCCGCGAAAAGGCAGACGGAATGCCCCGCGTGCAGATGCCGGAGACAGGCCTTCACGGTATCCATGCCGGT
>CAMKEK010000083.1:0-6340 GCA_946411545.1 uncultured Clostridia bacterium | reverse complement strand
ATCCTGGGCATCCCGATCGTGGGTATCGTTGATACCAACTGCGATCCTGACGAGATCGACTACGTGATCCCCGGCAACGACGACGCCATCCGTGCCGTCAAGCTGATCGCCGGCAAGCTGGCTGACGCTGTGCTGGAAGGCAAGCAGGGCGAGCAGAACGAAGAAGCGGACACCGCGGCTCCCGAAACCGAAGAGAAGCCCGATGTGGACGCGGCTCCCGAAGCTTAATTTGAAAGGATTGAGAAGAATATGGCAGCAATTACCTCTGCAATGGTGAAAGAACTGCGCGAGCGCACCAGCGCCGGCATGATGGACTGCAAAAAGGCTCTGGTTGAGAGCGACGGCGATATGGACAAGGCCATTGAATGGCTGCGTGAAAAGGGACTGAGCCAGGCCGCCAAGAAGGCCAGCCGCATTGCCGCGGAAGGCGTGGTAGCCCAGTATGTAAGCGAAAACGGAAAGATCGGCGCCATCGTGGAAGTCAACTGCGAGACCGACTTCGTCGCCAAGACCGACAACTTCATCGGATTTGCCAACGCGGTGGCCAAGCAGGTCGCCCTGGCGAACCCCGCGGATGTGGACGCCCTGCTGGCGCAGCCCTCCGTGGATGACAACAGCAAGACCATCTCCGACCTGGTGAGCGACGCCACCGTCGCCATCGGCGAGAAGATCAGCGTCCGCCGCTTCAGCCGCTATGAGACCGCCGGTGTGGTTTCCACCTACATCCACCTGGGCGGCAAGGTGGGCGTCATGGTTGAAGTCGCTGCCGATGAAAACGGCCGCGGCAATGACGACGTGAAGACCTTTGCCCATGACCTGGCGCTGCAGATCGCCGCGGCGAAGCCCGAAGCGGTCCGCCGTGAGGAAGTGGACGCCGAGAAGCTGGAGAAGGAAAAGGAAATCCTGCGGGCGCAGGCGCTGAACGAAGGCAAGCCCGAGAAGATCGTCGACCGGATGGTCGAAGGCCGGATCGAGAAGTACTACAAGGAAGTGTGCCTGCTGGAGCAGCCCTTCGTCAAGGATCCCGAGAAGACCATCAAGGGCCTGATGGGCGAAATCGCCAAGGCTGCCGGCGCGGAGCTGGACGTTGTCCGGTTCACCCGCTTCGAGCGCGGTGAAGGCATCGAGAAGCGGAAGGATGACCTGGCCGCTGAGATCGCCGCTATGACCAAGTAAGAAAGATGTGCAACAGGGGCTGTCGGAAAAGACAGCCCCTGTTTTTCGGAGGAGAAGCATGAGGATCGGATTACTGATCGCGGTGAGCAGGGAGCTGGAGGCTTTTCTGAACAGCGGGGAAGCCCGGACGGAAGAAACCGTGGCGGGGAGAACCGTCTACCGGACCCGGATGGAAGGGCATGAGGTTTTTGCCGTGCAGAGCGGCTGCGGGGAGATCGACGCGGCCGCGGCAACCATGCTGCTGGCGGTGAAATACGGCTGCGGGATCATCCTGAACTTCGGCGTGACCGGGGCGCTGGAAGCGGATCTGAAGGTGGAAGACCTGTTCGTGGCGGAAAAAGTCTGGCACTATGATTTCGATGTGACGGCATTTACGGGATGCGAGAAGACCGGCCAGTATGAAGAATACCCGGATGAGTTTATCCCCCTGGACGCCGGGCTGGTGAAGCTGGTGACGGAGCGGATTCCGGGAATCCGGAAAGTGGCCGTGGCCAGCGGGGACAAGTTTGTGGAGGACCGGGAGGAAAAGCTCCGGCTTCGGGCCGCCGGCTGCAGTATCTGCGATATGGAGCTGGCAGGAATCGCCCGGACCTGCGAACGGAGCGGCGTGAAGTGCCTGAGCATCAAGTGCATCAGCGATGCCTTTGACGGGAACGGGACTGACTTTGAAAAGAACGTCCGGGCCAGCGCGGAAAAAGCTTTCGGCGTGATCCGGGAGGTTATGAAAGCGATCGGCTGATCTTCAGCCGGTCTTTTTTCATGTGTGAGACGCTTGACGAAAACAACCGGAAAACTTATACTTTTTCTAAAGAAAAAACATGACGGCAAGGCCGTCCCATAAGAAACGGAGGGTTGACCATGAAACGTATCCTTTCTGTTCTGCTTGCCCTGGTCATGATGTTTGCCCTGGCGACGCAGGCGACCGCCGAAGGCGTCCAGGAAGCGCTGGAAGCCGCCGCTTCCATGAGCAACGAAGAGCTGTACGAAAAGGCGAAGGAAGAGATCGCCGCGGGTGCGCAGATGAACTTCTATTCCACAACGTCCTTTGCCGAAAAGGCTGCCGCCAACTTTGAGGAAGCCTATCCGGACCTGGCCGGCAAAGTGATCTACGCCGAGATCGACGACGGCGAGACCTACACCAAGCTGACCAACCAGATCGGTTCCGGCGTGAAGGATTCTCCTGATATGGCGCTGGTCCAGAACGGTCCCGACCTGAAGGTGAACCTGCTGGATGACGAGCTGAGCTTCAACTATTTCCCCAAGGCCCTGGCGGACGTTGTTCCGGAAGCTTACCAGAATCCCACTGTTGTTACATTCATCAACTCCCTGATGATCTACAACAACAAGGAAGGCTCCGTGGACGTAAAGAACGTCTGGCAGCTGGTGGAGCCGGAATGGCAGGGTAAGGTCTTCTTCAAGGATCCCACCAATGAGACCGTAAACCTGAACTTCCTGATCATGTTGACCAGCCCCGAATGGACCGAGAAGATGGCAAAGGCCTATGAAGCCTATTACGGCAAGGCCTGGGAGTCCGATGAGTTCGCTTCAGCTTCCTACCAGTGGATCGACGGGTTCCTGAAGAACGTCAACTATACCTTTACTTCCGCTTCGAAGATCGCTACGGGCATCGCTTCCGGCGCTGCCGGCAACATGGGCATCTTCGTGTTCTCCAAGCTGCGCAAGGTGGCGGATGAGGACCGGCCGAACCTGACCATCCTGCAGTTTGAGAATGATGTGGACTGCTTCTCCGGCTTTATGTACAACGTATACGCGACGGTTTGCTCCGATACGGACTGCCCGTATACCTGCGCGCTGTTCATCAACTACCTGCTGAGCGAGGAAGGCTTTGCCGGCCCGAAGAGCTGGAACTCCAGCCAGGGTTACTACAGCCCCAACACCACGATCGCCAAGCCGGCGGACCTGGAAGACCAGGCTTATACCTACTGGGACGGCAAACTGGTGTTCGAAGACCTGAACTACATCGACGGGCTGGGCGAAGGCTACAACGAGATCTACCGTTTCATCAACGTCCGCGTCAGCAAGTGATCTGTATCTTCCGGGGCAGAGGCTTCCTCTGCCCCTTTTTTGAATTGCACCGCGGGAAAGACAGATCCGCGGTGATGGAGGCGAACCCATGACGATCCTGCAGCCTGATCTGAGAAAGGAACCGCTGCGATACCGCCTGCGGGCTTTTCTCGCGAAACCGGCCAACCTGATCCTGCTGTTTTTCCTGGCAACCCTGATCGTTCTGTCCCTGATGCCCATGGTGACCATGCTGACCAACATGTTCACGGTTCACGCGGGGACGGAAAAGAAGATGCTGCGCGTGAAGACGGGCACCTGGACGTTCAGCCATTTCCAGATGCTGTTTGCAGATAAGGAATGGAGCCAGGCTAATTTCTGGACCCCGCTGTTCAATTCCCTGATCGTGGCGACCGGTGCCGGACTGCTTGGCATCCTGATCGGCGGAACGGTGGCGTGGTTCATTACACGCTCCGATCTGAAGTGCAAAAAGTTTATTTCATCTGTCTTTGTGTTCCCGTATATGATGCCCGCGTGGACGCTGGCGCTGTTCTGGATCAACATGTTCCAGAACAGTAAGGTCGGCGGGGGCGTGGTCGGGCTGGTGGAATCCGTGTTTGGCCTGTGCATGCCGGAATGGTTCGTGTACGGGCTGTTCCCGATGATTGTGGTCATCGGTCTGCACTATTCTCCTTTCGCCTACCTGCTGATCGGCGGGATCCTGAAAAACATGGACGCGACGCTGGAGGAGAGCGCGACGATCCTGAAGGCGAAACGGTTCACGATCATCCGGCGGGTAACGATCCCGATCGTGATGCCGGCGATCCTTTCCACGTTCCTGCTGATCTTCTCCTCCGGATTTGCCAGCTATACCGTGCCGGTGTTTCTGGGGTCGGCCACGCGGACCTTTACCCTGTCCACGAAGATGCGCGCGCTGATCCAGGCCGGGTACGAGGGCCAGGGTTATATCATGGCGTTCCTGTCCATTCTGCTGGGAACGCTGATCCTGGGGATCAACCAGCGCTTCACCGGGAAGCGGAAATCCTTCACGACAGTGACCGGGAAGAGCGGGCAGGTATCCCTGGTCAAGCTGAAAAAAGCCAATGGGGTGATCTCCGCGGTGCTGATCGTGCTGACTCTGTTCTTCGCGATCATGCCGCTGGTCTCCTTCGCGTTGGAAAGCGTGATCAAACAGCCGGGTAATTATTCACCCTCCAATATGACGCTGGACTTCTGGATCGGCACGGAGGACTCGGCCTTTGAGACCGGGATGCCCAACGGGATCCTGATCAACAGCACCATGTGGATGGGATTGGTCCGCCAGGTCGGCCTAGCGGTGGTGGTCTCCCTGGTGGTGGGCACCTGCGGCATGCTGATTGGCTACGCCTGCGTACGGCGGCGGGGGACCTGGCTGGCGCGGGCTGTGGAAAACCTTGCTTTCTTTCCGTACCTGATGCCGGCCATGGCTTTCGGAACGATCTACCTGGCGGTGGCGACCAGCGCCTCCTTCAAATGGATGTACGGTACATTCTTCCTGCTGGGACTGGTGGCGGCGGTCAAGTTCCTGCCGTTCGCGTCGCGCTCCGGCGTCAATTCCATGATGCAGATTGCCCCGGAGATAGAGGAAGCGGCAACCATCTTCGGCGTACCCTGGGTGACCCGCATGCGCCGGATTCTTTTCCCGATCCAGAAGAGCGCGATCATGTCCGGCTACCTGCTGCCGGTAATCAACGTCATGCGCGAGGTGGCGCTGTTCACCCTGCTGGTGCCGTACCCGCGGTACCTGCTGACCACCATGCTGTTCTCGTTTAACGAGACCGGATATTCCCAGTACGGCAGCGCGGTAACGCTGCTCATCATCGTGATCATCATCTCGATCAACTCGCTGGTCAATAAGCTGACGGGCGCATCGTTCGATAAAGGGATCGGAGGATAAACATATGCCGCAGATCATACTTGAACATATCACAAAACGCTTTGAAAAATTTGTGGCCGTGGATGACCTGAACCTGGAGATCAGCGACCGTGGCTTCGTCACGCTCCTGGGACCGTCCGGATGCGGAAAGACAACGACCCTGCGCATGATCGCCGGGCTGGAGACACCCACCTCCGGCCGGATCCTGATCGACGGTGTGCCCGTATATGATTCCGAGAAGGGGATCAACCTGCCGCCAAACAAACGGGATATCGGTTTCCTGTTTCAGAATTACGCGCTCTGGCCGCACATGACGGTGGTCGAGAATATCTCCTTCGGGCTGGAAATGCTGAAGTGGGATAAGAAACGCATCCAGCAGCGGGTCGAGGAAATGATGGCACTGCTGAAGATCGAGCAGTTCGGGAAGCGCTATCCGGCGGAGCTGTCCGGCGGCCAGCAGCAGCGCGTCGCCATCGCGCGCACGCTGGCACCCAGCCCGCGGGTGCTGTTCATGGACGAACCGCTGAGCAACCTGGACGCCAAGCTGCGGGGCGAGATGCGGACGGAACTGAAACGCCTGCACAGCGATACCAATTCCACGTTCGTCTATGTGACGCATGACCAGCTGGAGGCGATGACGCTGTCCACAAAGGTCTGCCTGATGGAAACGGGCGTACTGCAGCAGTATGACCCGCCGCTGACGATCTACAACCAGCCGGCGAACATGTTTGTCGCGTCCTTTGTCGGGAACCCGACCATGAACTTTATCCCGGCCCGGATCGAACAGGCGGATGGAAAGACCCTGCAGATTGAAATCCTCGGGAAGAAGGCGGTATTTACAGCGGACGGTCCGGTCACCATTCCCGGAAAGGAGATCGTGGCGGGTATCCGTCCGGAGTTCCTGCCGATCCGGAAGGACGGACCACTGGAAGCCTCTATCTATTCCACGCTGCCGGCCGGTATGGAGACCACTGTCCGGGCAAAATGTGGGGAGACCCAGCTGACCAGCGTGGTGTTCGGCTCTGTGGACTATGAAGTGGACGAGAGCGTCCGCATGGACGTGACCGGGGACAGCATCGTGCTCTTCGGCACGGAGGACAAGAAACGCTTTGCTGCAGGAAAACTGGCGGTCCGCGCCTGATCCTGCACCATACAGCTGAAAACAATCTCAATGTCCGTGTCAAGTTGTTACGGAGTTTTGGTCAGGAGACGAGTTTTTCGAGAGAC
>CAMKEK010000082.1:0-6347 GCA_946411545.1 uncultured Clostridia bacterium | reverse complement strand
AGTGCAGATAGGTGCGGCAGATCGCGTCAAATGCGGATTCCCCCTCGCGGATTTCAATCTCCTCGCGGCTCGGGAAGCTTCCGAAGCAGTAACGGTCCGCAACGACCATCGCCCCGCAGGTCTCAATCAGCTTTGTAAACTCCGGATCGTCGATCTCGCTTCCGACCAGGACCACCCTTGTGCGGAACGGGAATTCCGGCTCCGGCTCGCGGGTCTTCAGCTCTTCCAGCGTCTCTTCCAGATACGGAAGGATGAGGTCATGGGGACACACCTGGCTGACCAGCTGCATCACGTGGAACTCATACCCGGTGATCGGCGGGTTCGGCAGCTTGCGGAAAGCTCCGATTTCCGAGATGACGCGGCAGACACGGTTGTGTTTCTCAACTGCCGTGCGCAGTGCCTCTTCCGACGTATCGACGCCGAGCTTCTCCTTCAGCGGCTCCAGGATCTTGACCGTGAGCTGGACCTTGTAATAGTCCAGGTTGGTCTTGTCTCCCTTCATCGGCGGGTCGATCTGCGTCACAAAGAAGCGGTCATTCTTCACCGGATTCAGCAGGAAGAAATGGGTTTCCATACGGTCCATGGTCGCACAGCTCTCCGCGCCGAAGAGAGCGTCGAGATAATTGTATCCGCCTTCGATTGCGCGCTCCAGAATGGACCGCGCATAGGGACATGAGCGGTTGGTCATATAGTAACCGGCGATGTCCGTGGACGTGCAGCGGGGCGCACGCAGTCTGCTGGAGAAGCAGCCCGGAAGATTCAGCAGAACCTCCGGAATATAGTAGCAGTTATATCCCAGGGCCAGCTGTCCTTCGCTCTTGGCTTTTTCCACCAGCTCGTTCTGTGCGTCCTGCAGCAGATTCTCAAAAAAGATCAGATGCTTCAGGTCTTTCAAGCAATACACCTCTTTTTTATGGATTTTGTCTATAATTGCTCAATTTAATTTTACTATAACAGATTTCGCCCATCAATATACACTTTTTACGATTTGTATAAAAATGTTTTATTTACATTTATGCTCTTGCGCCCCGCCCGAAAACATGATAAGCTGTAGTCAGGTTTGAACACCAAAACCTTAAAACATCAAGGAGGGATTGCTATGGTCAGCATTCTCATGGGTCTGAAGGGAAGCGGCAAGACAAAACGTCTCGTTGAACTGGTCCGTGCTGCGGTAAAGGAAGAAACCGGTGATGTCGTTTGTATCGAGAAGGAGCGGAAGCTCACGTATGATATTCCCTATCAGGCCCGTTTGATTGAAGCCGGTGCCTATGATATCGGCAGCTATGAATTTCTGAAGGGGCTGATTTGCGGCATCCACGCCGGCAACTACGACATCACCCACTTCTTTGTGGATAATTTCTATAAGCTGGTCAATGACAAGGATCCGGAATCGCTCATTACCTTTATCAACTGGCTTGAAAAGTTCTCTGAGAACGAGCATATCAGCTTTGTTCTCTCCATTACCTCCGATCCGGAAACCGTTCCCGAGCAGCTGAAGAAGTATATTATCTGATTTTTGTCCGGCGCCCATACCAGAACCGCCCGCTCCTTCCGGAGCGGGCGATTTCTTATAGTTCCCGGTACATGGCCGCTGCATCGGCCTTTTTTGCATTCTCGCTGATGTCCGTGACCTCAACCCTAAGGCTTCGATTGCCGAAGGCAATTTCAATTACGTCTCCGATTTTGACCTGGTAGGAGGCTTTTGCCTCCCGGCCGTTCACCGTGACTCTCTCGCTGTCGCAGGCTTCATTGGCGATCGTCCGTCTTTTAATCAGGCGCGATACTTTCAGATACTTGTCCAGTCTCATGTTCTGCTCCGTTTCTTATACTGCTTAATGGGATTCCCTGACCGGCGCGATGTACGGGCACCGCATTTCGTCAACGGGTAGATTCCTCGTTCCCGGTTAATCCTCGGTCAGGTTAAAAGATGATTTCACAGTCCGGCATGAAGCCGCGCAGTTCCTGAACGGCTTCGTCCGCCAGCGGGTTCCCTGTGAGAACCAGTTTCTTCAGATTTGTCAGTTTTCGAAGGCTCGCCACCGCTTCGATTTCATTCCCGCTCAGATCCAGTTCTTCCAGGGCAGAGAGCGCGTAGAGGGAAAGCACATCCCGAATCTGGTTCCCCGAGAGATTCAGTTTTCGAATCGTTGCGGCCGATGCGGTAATTTCAAAGGGGAACAGATTCACGATCTCGTTGTCTCTCAGGTCCACTTCCTCCAGAGCGGTCATTTTGGCAATGCCGCTCAGGTCCGAGATCCCCGCCGCCGGGAACAGCAGCTGTTTCTCGTCACTGCGCAGATGATGACCGGAAAAATCGACCTCATAGATCAGTTCCGGCAGCGCGATGCTGCAGCCGGGCAGTGCCGACTTGAGCGCCCCGACGGCAATATCGCTCAGGCCTTTGTTATCCCTCAGGTCAATGCTGAAAATGCTTTTCATCCCATAGAGTTCCGCAAGATCCGCATCCGTGACAGGGGTGTCTCTCAGGTCCAGCGTTTTCAGCGAAGTCAGGTGTCCCAGGCCGGAAAAGTCCTTGATCGGGTTTCCCCTGAGATCCAGCTCCGTGAGCTGCGTCATGGATCCCGCCGAAGTCGTTTCCGAAATCCGATTGTACTCCGCGTCCAACTTCACCAGGTAGGGCAAACCGATCAGCGGCCGCATGTCACTGACGGCATTGTTGTTGATGTTCAGTTTTTCCAGCTTGGACAGCTCCATCAGCGGGCGGATGTCGCTGATCTCATTGCCGCTGAGATCCAGGATCTTCAGCTCCGTGAACCCCTGCAGCATGCTGATATCTGAAAGGTTTTTCTGGCTCAGGGAGAGCTCCATCGCATTCAGGGGGAAGGCCTCCCCCGTAAAAAACAGTTTCTCTTCCCCGGCGGTTCCGAAGCGGATCGCGCAGTCCGGAAGGCTCTCGGCCAGAGCATAAACCGCCGTCTCATCCAGCCCGGTATCCACAATACTGAGGCTCGTAAGGAAGCGAAGAGAACCGAGCTCCGTACAGTCCGTCAGCGGATTTCGGTCCAGATTCAGGGTCCGAAGGCTGCTCAGCTCCGTCAGGGCCCGGATATTCCGGATCTGGTTTCCCGCGAGATCCAGCTCGTCCAGGCTTTTGAGCTGACTCAGCGCCGTGAGGTCCGAAATCTTGTTATCCCTCAGGGACAGCCGGTCCAGCGCATACAGTGCCGTAAGCTGCTGAAGCTGTGCGTCGTTCAGCTCGAGTCCGTCCAGGCTCGCGCTCTGCTCACTGACGCTCAGCTCAACGCCGGCCACCGTCACCATCTGCGCCTGTGATTTCTGGAGTTTGCGCTGTTCGATGGACTGAATCCGGTTTGAGATCGCCGGGTCCGCGGTGTTCAGCTTCCGAAGAGTCTCCAGCGCCCGCGGATAGTTCTCCAGCGCCTCATAGCAATCGGCCATCAGCAGCAGGATCTCCGTATTCTTATCCTCATCCTTGATTCTGCGCAGGTACAGCAGCGCATTTTCATAGTCTCCGGCGCTGTAGCTTTCCCGTGCTTTGCGGGTGTAGTCTTCGGTCCGCCGCTCCGAGGCCCGGTGCAGAAGCAGGATGGCGGTCACCGCCAGCAGAAGAAGCAGTACCGCCGTAATCACCAGATAGGTTTTCTTTTTCCCGCGGGGCGTTCCCGCCTGAAGAATCTTCCAGTGCATCATGGCAAGGTCTCGGTGGGCTGTCCGGCCTCCGCCGGCTCCTGCTGTGCCGTCTGGCTCCCGTCCGGAGCCATCGGCGCCGCCGCTTGGTCGGCGGCTTCCTGATCGGCTGGCGCTTCTTCCGAAGCTTCCCGCTCGGCCGCCGGCTTCGGTTTTCTGATTCTCGGCAGATGGATGACCGGCTCCACAATGGTTTTCTTCATGGAAAGCGACAGGCAGAAGAGCCCGAGCATGATGCAAAGCACGCTCATTTCCTGCATGCCGCCGGCAAAGCTCACCGGATTGGCGGTATCCCGCAGGGCCGGAAGATCCTCCACAAAAATGTGATACAGAAACGGAAGGCCGAACAGCGCCGCAAGAATCCACTTGGTCCGGATCACGCCGAAGACCGTACCGGTATACAGGGCAATCACCGCCGCATAGAGCAGGATGCAGAGCACCGTATGAACCATGCTTTCAAAACCCAGCGATTTGACAATAAAAAACACCGCGCCCAGGATGACCGGAATGAATGTCGTCCACAACGCTCTTCTGCCGAACAGCCAGACAAACACCATCAGCAGCAATGCGCTGCCGATCGGCAGGGCGATCTGCGCAAGCGCAAAGGAGCGGTCACTCCAAAGCCCCCAGCAGCCGATCACGCGAAAGGCAACGGACAATGCCATCAGGATAATCATGGCCTGAACGCCGAAACTGTTTCGTTCTGTATAGAATTTGATTTTCTCCGTTTTCATAGTGCCGCTCCATTGCCCGCAGTTGACATAAACCTGTCTGATTATAGCATACCGTCGTCCCCTGCGCAAGCAGAAAGCGGGCCTTTCGGCCCGCTTTTCAGCTGTTTGGTCTGTCCTCTCGGACGATGAGCCTGATCCGGCCTTTTACTCCTCGGCGGTAAACTCATCCTTGCCCGCGCCGCAGAGCTCGCAGGCAAAATCATCGGGAAGATCTTCCCACTTCACGCCGGCCTCTTCTTCGTCATAGACCCAGCCGCAAAGATTGCAGACATACTTCATATCTCGTCTCTCCTTTCTTGCTCTTACTTAAAATATCTCTCCAGCAGGCCTTTAAATGCCTTGCCGTGTCTCGCTTCGTCGCGTGCCATTTCGTGGATGGTGTCATGCAGCGCGTCAAGATTGTACTTTTTGCAGAGCTTGGCCAGTTCCGTCTTGCCGGCGGTCGCGCCGTTTTCGGCATCGACGCGCATCTGCAGATTCTTCTTCGTGCTGTCGGTCAGCACCTCTCCCAGGAGCTCTGCAAACTTTGCAGCGTGTTCGGCCTCTTCCAGGCCGGCCTTCTCCCAGTACATGCCGACTTCGGGATATCCTTCACGATATGCGACACGGGCCATTGCCAGATACATGCCGACTTCTGAGCACTCGCCCTCAAAATTGGAACGGAGCCCTGCAATGATCTCTTCCTTCACTTCCTCCGGAACCTCTGCTCCGAAAACCTTGCCGACACCGACCACATGCTCGGACGCCCAACTCAGTTCCTCCGCCTGGAGGGTAAACTTCTCGCCGGGGACCTTGCAGACCGGGCACTTCTCAGGGGGTGTATCCCCCTCATGGACGTAACCGCATACCGGACATACCCATTTTTTCATCACGCATACCTCCTGCTTGATATTTTTATGTGCTTTTTATTGTGCGGGAAGTCAAAAGATTGATGCTTCACGCCTGTTTGTATTAAACTACCATAGTCCCCGTTTTTTGTAAAGAAGCTTTCTGTGAATTTTTCATATGCTGTTTTCGATGAGCGTGAGGAGCTTCTCCTTCTGCCGCTCCGTCAGGGCATAGACGAAGTGCCTGCGCCACTCGGGAGAATACCAGCTGTCTCTGGCAACCTCGATCTTTCTCCCGTTTTTGTCCGTCTCGAATTTTCCCTTTTCATCAACGCGGTAGACGACGGCCGCTGCATCCGCCTCCATCCGCCGCTCCAGCAGGCTCCGGTACACCGGGAAGCCCGGGCTGTTTTCCTGATAGGCTTCCGCCAGGAGCCGTCTCACGAACTGCCAGGCCGCAAGCCGCGACTCCTCCGGGCAGTCTGACGAGATCCCGATGCATTCCTCAAAGACCAGCCTGGACCTGGACCCCTCCCGCGTCGGCCAGCCGGCAAAACACGCGCCGCTGTGGAAGAACGCATCATACCACTTCAGGTCGTCCAGCGTCTCAAGATACGCCTGCAGCATCAGCAGTTTCCCGCTGTAGATGCGGCTTTCCATGCTGGCCGAGTCCGCGGCGTACCGGTCATAGGAATAGCCCGCCGGCTGCAGATTTGCAAAGTTCTGCAGTTCCGCATGGAGTTCGGCATCGAAGCCGTCCCCCAGATCCAGTTCATTCCGGTTGACCTTTCGGAGGTCCTCCATCAGCCGCCCGGCGGTATAGTAGGGCTCGTAAAGGAGACTTCCCGCCGGCATCCCGGCCAGAATGTCCCTCAGGTCCCCGAGGCTCAGGCGGCTTTTCGCGCCCACGGTATTCTCGTCGCATGCCATGGTCCGGATCCGGAAGGATGCGGCGATTCTGCGCACTTCCCCGCTTCTGTCCGAGAACGCGTTCCGCACGCTTGGAAAGAGCTTTTCCCGAGCGCCGCTCCCGTCTTCTTTCAGAAACAGACTCAGATCCGCAAGGCGCTCTTCCGTCTCCAGCCGCTCATAGCTCTGCTCATTCATCACAAGAAGC
>CAMKEK010000081.1:0-6549 GCA_946411545.1 uncultured Clostridia bacterium | reverse complement strand
TTCATCTGCTTTCAAAGAGATTTCCATACTTCACCACTTTACCAAAATAAAGAATTGCAAACAGATTATATGCAAAACCGGCTTCCTTGTCAAGAAGCCGGTTTTGGGTATCTCTTTTTTACGGCAAAATCTCACTTGACACGAGCTTCATAATCTCGGCGCCGATCTCCTCGATTCCCCGAAGCCCGTCTGCTCCGGCGCATTCCACGGTTTTCCAGCCGTATTGAGCCGCACAGTAATCGGCGGCAAGATGCGCCTGCTCGAGATAGGATACATTGCTTTCATGGATATCCTTTTTCTTCTCATCCCCGTGATAGCGCTCGCTCATCAGCCGCTGGCTGGTCTCAAGCGCAAGCCGCAGATAGATCACAAGATCCGGTTCGGGCAGTCTCAACAGTCTGTACTCAAAGTCAAACAGCCAGTCAAGATAATCATCCCACCCGTCCCGCGGAAGCTTGCAGCACTGATGAACCGCGTTTGAGGTGGTATAGCGATCGGCAATCAGGATGCCGCCCTCGTCGTAGAATCTGCCCCAGTCCTGTTTCATGCCGGCATATCGGTCGACGGCGTAGAAACTGGAAGCCGCATAGGCGTTCACGTCTCCGGGCTGTGTTCCGAAAGCACCGGAGAGATACATTTTGACCAGAGCGGATGAATCGCTGTCATAATTGGGGAAGGAAATTTCACGGACCCGTTCCCCTCTCTGCTGAAGAGCAGCGGCAAGGCGTTTTGCCTGTGTCGCCTTGCCGCTGCCGTCGAGTCCTTCAATGACAATCAGTTTGCCCTTCATGCGCTCATTCGCTGAGGAGCGATTTGCCGGTCATCTCCTCCGGCTGCTTCAGGCCCATGATCTGCAGGATCGTGGGCGCAATATCGGCAAGCCGTCCATCTTTCAGGGATGCCCCTTCCTTTGTTACCAGGAAGGGTACCGGATTCGTGGTGTGGGCAGTGTTGACCTTGCCCGTCTCATCGAACATGCAGTCAGCATTGCCGTGGTCCGCTGTCACCAGCAGAACGGTGTCCGGATGTTTCTCGATCTCCGCGGCAATCCGTCCCATGCAGGCATCCACCGTCTCCACTGCCTTGATGGCCGCGTCCATGATGCCGGTATGCCCGACCATGTCACAGTTGGCAAAGTTGCAGACGATCAGGTCATATTTCTCAGACTGCAGCGCTTCCACAACCTTGTCACAGACCTTTTCCGCGCTCATCTGCGGGATAAGGTCATAGGTGGCATATTCTTTCGGAGAGGGAACCAGGCAGCGGTCCTCCCCTTCGGTCTGCTTCTCCACCCCGCCGTTGAAGAAGAAGGTCACATGCGCATACTTCTCGGTCTCCGCGACGCGGAACTGCTTCAGGCCCTGCTCGCTGACAAGGTCACCGATGGTATTCACGATCTCTTCGGGCGGGTACGCGATGGGCAGTGTGAGGTTTTCATCGTATTGCGCCGTGCAGACATACGAGAGCGGATAAACGGTCTTCTTTCTCTCAAATCCGTCGAAGTCCGGCAGATTCAGCGCCCAGGTCATCTCGCGTGCGCGATCCGGACGGAAGTTCATGAAGATCACGCTGTCTCCGGTGTTAATCATACCTTCGCGGCAGACTACGATCGGCTTGACAAACTCGTCCGTTACGTTCTCGGCATAGCTTGCTTCCACAGCATGGACCGCATCCGGGTCCTCCACACCGATGCCGCGGACGATGGCATCATATCCGGCCTCAACACGGTCCCAGCGCTTATCGCGGTCCATCCCCCAGAAACGTCCCTGCACGGTTGCAATCCGGGCATTGCCGAGCTCGTCGCACTTTTCCTGCAGCGCACGGACAAAACCGGCTCCGCTGGTGGGCGGAACATCGCGCCCATCCAGGAAGCAGTGGACAAAGACCTTTTCAACGCCTTCCCGTTTGGCCATTTCCAGCATGGCGAAGATATGCGTCAGGTGGCTGTGTACGCCGCCGTCGGACAGAAGCCCGAGGATGTGCAGCGCCTTTCCGTTCTCCTTTGCGTCACGGATCGCCTTGAGATAGACGGGGTTTTGAAAGAACTTTCCTTCCTCGATCTCTTTGGAAATCTTCGGGAGGATCTGGAACACAACACGGCCGGCGCCGATATTGGTATGTCCGACTTCGGAGTTCCCCATCTGGCCGGCCGGGAGACCGACATCCAGGCCGGAGGCCTGAAGCTGGGAGTTGGGATATTTGGCAAAAAGCGCGTCCAGATTGGGTTTTTTTGCCTGGGCAATGGCATTGCCCGCTGTGGGAGGGGCAATGCCGTAGCCATCCATAATGATCAGAACCGCGCGGTTCTTAATCGCTGCCTTCATCGTCAGATTACTCCTGGGCCGTTGCGGCGACGATGGTGGCGAAATCAGCCGGCTTCAGGGAAGCGCCGCCGATCAGGCCGCCGTCGATATCGGGCTGTGCCAGCAGCTCAGCCGCGTTCTTGGCATTCATGCTTCCGCCGTAGAGGATGCTGACGGCGCGGGCGCTTCTGGCACCGTAGAGCTTGCGGATGACGGCACGGATTTCACAGCAGACCTCTTCTGCCTGCTCTGCGGTCGCGGTCTTACCGGTGCCGATGGCCCAGATGGGCTCATAGGCGATGACGCAGCGGCGGACCTGCGTTCCGTCAATGCCGGACAGCGCGGCACAGACCTGGTAGGCGATGTATTCCATGGTCAGGTTCTTCTCACGCTGCTCCAGGCTCTCACCAACGCAGATGATCGGGATGATGCCCTTGTTCAGCAGGGCCTTGGCCTTCTCATTGACCAGTGCGTCGCTTTCATGGTGATACTCTCTGCGCTCGGAGTGACCGACGATGCAGTACTTTGCACCGGCGTCCGCCAGCATATCGGCGGAAATCTCACCGGTATAGGCACCCTTCTCGTACTTCGAGACATCCTCGCCGCCGGCGGCAACACGGCAATCCTTTCCCGCCTTCACCATCGTCGGGATCATGACAGCCGGCGTGCAGAGCACAACGTCACAGCTGCGGGTCTTGGGGAGATTCTCCTTGAGCTCTTCCATGAAGGGCTTTACGCCGGAAACCAGCTGGTTCATTTTCCAGTTGCCGGCGATAACGGTTTTGCGGTACTTTCTGTTCATATCTGTAAAACTCCTTAAAATAATTCTTTTTGTTTGCTTTACTTGTCCAGCAGGCAGGCAACACCCGGAAGCTCCTTGCCCTCAAGGAATTCCAGAGAAGCGCCGCCGCCGGTGGAGATATGGGTCACCTTGTCGGCGAAGCCGAGCTTTTCGACTGCGGAAGCGGAGTCGCCGCCGCCGACGATCGTTACGGCGCCGGACTCGGCCAGGGCCTTCGCCATGGCTTTCGTGCCGCCGGCGAATGCGTCAAACTCAAACACGCCCATGGGTCCGTTCCACACGATGGTACCGGCACCCTTTACCGCTGCGGCATAGAGCTCTGCGGTCTTCGGGCCGATGTCCATGCCCATGAGGTCTGCGGGGATGTCGCCTTCGGCGAGGACCGGTTCGGCCGTGGCGGAGAACTCGGCTGCGCAGAGATGGTCAACCGGAAGCAGGAACTTCACGCCCTTGTCGGCAGCCTTCTGGATCATTTCGCGGGCATAGTCCAGTCTGTCTTCTTCCAGCAGGGACTTGCCGATTTCCTTGCCCTGGGCCTTCAGGAAGGTATAAGCCATACCGCCGCCGATGATGATGGTGTCGGCCTTTTCCAGCAGGTTGTTGATAACGGCAATCTTGTCGGAAACTTTCGCACCGCCGAGGACGGCGACGAAGGGACGCTTCGGGTCATCAAGAGCCTTGCCCATGATGCTCAGTTCCTTGTCGACCAGCAGGCCGGAATAGGCAGGCAGGTATGCGGCAACGCCGGCAGTGGAGGCATGAGCGCGATGCACGGTACCGAAAGCATCGGAAACAAAGATCTCTGCCATATCGGCCAGAGCCTTTGCAAAGTCGGCGTCGTTCTTCTCTTCGCGAATGTCAAAGCGAAGGTTCTCAAGCAGCATGATCTGACCGGGCTGCAGTGCGGCCGCCTTGGCATGGGCATCTTCACCGATGATGTCCTTGGCAAAGATTACTTCCTGACCGAGGAGCTCGGAAAGCCGCTGTGCGACCGGAGCCAGCGTGAGTTTGGTCTTCCACTCGCCCTTGGGTTTGCCAAGGTGAGAGCATGCGATGACAGCGGCGCCGTTGTCCAGCAGATAGCGGATGGTCGGCAGAGCTGCTACGATACGCTTATTGCTGGTGATCTCGCCGGTTTCCTTGTTCTGAGGAACATTGAAGTCACAGCGGAGCAGAACCTTCTTGCCCTTGACGTCTACGTCATAGATTGTCTTCTTGTTGTAATTCATTTCTTGACCTCCTGAAAAAGATAATAAATAAGTAAAGCTGTTTGTGCTGGATTGGTTGCTTTTCGAAGGTATTTTACCACATTTTTTCAAAAAATGTATTGTTTTTTCTAACTTTTATTCGATTCTTGCATAATGTACAAATCTACGGTATAATTGCTCTCGGCAAGTACTTTTTTTTGTCATTTTGCCCATGCATGTGAATCTTTTCGCATTCGGAGGTATCTATGGAGCAAATATGCAGCGATTGCCCCCGGGCCTGTCAGGCGCAGCGTACCGGAAATGCCGGCGGCGGTGTCTGTGTCAGTCCTATGCTGCCGCGTGTCATCCGCGCCGCGCCGCACTACGGAGAAGAGCCCTGCATCAGCGGGACGCGCGGTGCCGGAACCATTTTCTTCTCCGGCTGCAATCTCCGCTGTGTTTTCTGTCAGAACCGTGAAATCAGCCGGAAGAGTGTCGGAAGAATTCTTTCCGTTTCCGAGCTTCGCACGCTGATGCTGCGCCTGCGGGATCAGGGCGTCCATAATATTGAGCTTGTTACACCGACGCACTTTACCCGCGTGATCGCCGAAGCACTGGACGGACTGGAGCTCGGCATTCCGGTTGTCTGGAACAGTTCCGGATACGAAAAAGCGGAAACGCTGCGCCTTCTGGAGGGGCTGGTACAGGTCTATATGCCGGATCTGAAATACCTGAATTCCGACACGGCGAAACGCTATTCCGCCGCGGCGGATTACCCGGAGGTCGCCACCGCAGCCATCTCCGAGATGGTCCGGCAGCGCGGTTCCTGCCGTTTTGATGACGCCGGGTTGCTGCAGAGCGGTGTCCTCATCCGGCACCTGATTCTTCCGGGTCACAGTTCCGAAAGCATGGACGTCATTGACTATGTTGCCGACAGCTTTTCGCCGGGGACCGTTCTCTTTTCTCTCATGAGCCAGTATACCCCCATGCCCGGTCTGGAAGCCAGGTTTCCCGAACTCTGCCGCACGGTCACAGCGGAAGAGAACGAGAACCTGATCCACTATCTGCATGCACGTCGTTTGCAGGACGGATTCTGGCAGGAGCTCTCCTCCGTCGGCGAGGAAAACATTCCGATTTTTGACGGAAGCGGTCTTGACTTTTGATCCGCCATGCCTGATAATAAGTCCGGTCCCCGGTCAAATTACACGTTTGGAGTGATCTGTAATGAATTATAATGAAGTTCTCGCCGCGGCCCGTGAATGTGTCGGACCGTACTGCAAAGCCTGTCCCGTGTGCAACGGCCGTGCCTGCGCCAATTCTATGCCCGGTCCCGGCAGCAAAGCCCCCGGCAATGTTGCCGCCCGCAACTTTGACAAATGGCAGGAAATCTGCGTCAACATGGACACGCTCTGTCCGAATACCGATCCGGACATCTCCTTTGAGCTGTTTGGACGGAAGTTTGCCGCACCGATCTTTATGGCTCCCCTCGGGGCCATCGACCTGCACTACGGTCCGAAGTACAATGATATCGCCTACAACTCCATTCTCATCAAGGCCGCTTATGAATACGGTCTGATGGCGCTGACCGGCGACGGGGTTAACCCGGAGATCATGAAAGCTTCCGTGCACGACATGATCAAAGTCGACGGTGTCGGCATGCCGATCATCAAGCCCTGGAACAAGGAAGCCGTTTTTGAAAAGCTCGATATTCTCAACGAGAACCACATCTTTGCCGCCGGCATGGACGTTGACGGAGCCGGTCTTCCCTTCCTGAAGGCGATGAATCCCAACGCGGGAAGCAAGTCCGTCGAGGAAATGAGGGAAATCACTTCCTATGCCAAAATGCCCTTTGTCATTAAGGGTATCATGACTCCGGCCGGAGCCCAGAAGGCGGTCGACGCCGGGGCCGCGGCCATCGTCGTGTCCAACCACGGCGGCCGTGTACAGGGCGGTGTCCCCTCTACGGCCGAGGTTCTCCCCTCCATTGTCCGCCAGGTCAAGGGCAAGATCACCATTCTCGTCGACGGCGGGATCCGTTCCGGTTTGGATATTTTCCGTGCTCTCGCGCTCGGTGCGGACGGCGTGCTGATCGGCCGTCCGGTTCTCACGGCCATTTACGGAGCCGGAGAAGAAGGCTACCGGGTTTATATGGACAAGATCATCGGCGAACTCAAGAGCACGATGACCATGTGCGGTGCCGCCACGCTGAAGGACATCACTTCCGATAAGATCTGGCAGGGCTGATCTTCCTCTTTAC
>CAMKEK010000080.1:0-6583 GCA_946411545.1 uncultured Clostridia bacterium | reverse complement strand
AGGTTCACACCGTAGTCCATGATCGAAAGTCCGATCACGGATTTCAGCAGGTCATGCTTGGTCACAATGCAGTAGAGGCCAAGCGTGATCAGAAAGAATGAGGCCAGATAGTTTATCAAAATCATTCAGCTCACCTCATTTCTCAGTTTTTCTGGTTCACGATGCCGAGCATCAGCAGCGTGATGGAGCCGATACCGGTCATGACCTTAATGCCGACAACAAGGTTCATCCAGAAGATGGTGCCCGAGCTGTACAGGTCGCCGATGTTGCCGTGCGTGTAGAGGATGTTCTCACAGAACTGGGCGCCGGCGGCGATGCCCATCATGGCCAGCGCCACATAGGCCACCGAAGCCACACCCTCTGTATCGTGCAGGAGATTGAAGCTGATTGCTTTGGCGGTAGCCTGATAGCCGTTGGCAAAGTAAATCATCAGGAACACACCGACGATCAGCACGCCGCCCTGGAAGCCGCCGCCGGGAGACAGATGGCCGTGCAGAATGATGTAGCACATATAGACCATCGTCAGGGGGAAGACCAGGTTCAGGCTGTGCCCGACCACGTGGCGGATCTGAATGTTTTCATTCTTCATCCTTTGTCTCCTCCTTTCCGGCTTTCTTGGTAAAGAGGATGACCGCGGAACCGGCCACGGCCGTAATCAGGATAAAGGCTTCGCCCATGGTGTCGTAACCACGGAAGTCGAAGACGATGGAGGTCACGTCGTTGACCGCATGGCTTTTCGCCAGGTTCTGCTGGACGATGACCGCCGCCGCGCCGTCTGCCGTGCTGTCGTCGTAGGCTTCCGGATTCTCCTGCAGCACCGCCACCGGGACCGTGGCGTTCTGTCCCTCATAGGTGCGGGGCATGGCCGCCATCTGAATTGCCGCCGTGATTCCCGCAAACAGGATCATCGCGAGCGAAACAAAGGTCAGAAACTTCTTCATTTATCGTCCCCTCCCCGAATCTTTTTCAGAGCGACGATGAAGATCAGCGGGGTCAGCGCCGCGCCGACGGCCGCCTCGGAAATGGCCACGTCCGGCGCATGCATCAGCAGGAACGCCGCAGCCGCGAAGAGGCCGGTCACGCCGAGGGAAATCACCGCGCTCAGGAGTTTTTCGAAGTGGACTGCCAACACGGCGGAAACCACCAGTCCGAGAACGATCAGGATGTCCAGGATCATCATCACATTACTCATCGAAGTCCCTCCCCAGATCGTCTGTTTCCATTTTCTTCTCCGGCCGGTAGCCATGGCTGTAGGCGCCCTTGGCAATCGCGTGAGAACCGACCGGGTTGGTCACCATGATCATCAGCGCGATCACGGCGATTTTGATCGCCGCACCGGCACTGTGCATGATCACGGCGGCATAAAGCACACCGCCGATCGCCACACCGAGCATGCCCAGCGTGGAGACGCAGGTGGATGCCTGCATACGGCTGAAAGGATCGGGCATCTTCAGAATACCGATGGTGCCGGCACAAGCAAACACCAGCCCGACCGCGATCAGGAGATCAATGATGATCCGAATCAACATTGTGAAACCTCCCTTTCTTGTCGAGATATCTGCCGACGGCAATGGTATCGATGATGCCGAACAGCCCGCAGATCAGTGCGATGTCCAGATACACGCCTCTGCCGCTGAAGAGCGAGAAGAGGATCATCGCGCAGCACAGCAGAATGTCTACGCTGTCGCCGGCAACCATCCGGTCCGCGGCCGTCGGGCCTTTTACCAGACGATAGACACACATGAACGCCAGCAGGGCAAAGAATATCGCAAATATCAGCAGATCGTTCATTGCCATACCCTCCTCAGTCCTTTTTCCAGCGTTCCCTTGATCGCCTCGCCGGCCTTCTCCGGATCGGTTTCCTTGACATCGATCCAGTGTACATAGAGATAGTTCTGTCCGTCCTCTTCCGTGGCTTCCATGGTGATGGTGCCCGGCGTCAGGGTGATGGAGTTGGAAAGTGCCGCGAGACCGTAGTCCGATTTCATCTCGGTCGGGACCTTTACGATACCGGGGTTGATGTCCTTGCAGCCGCCGAAGCAGATCCGCGCCATGTTGAGATTGGCCTTGATGAGCTCACCGACAAAGGTGAAGCACCAGAAACCGATCATGGCGAAGAGATGTGCGGGGTTGAAGAACCAGCCGGCATCCTCCTGGATAAAGAAGCGTGCGCTGAACAGCGCCACCAGCAGGCTTACAACCGCGCCGGCAATCAGCTCCTCTACCTTAAAGGAAAAGTCCAGAAGCACCCAGAAGACAAAACAGACGATAAAGGTCGCCGCTACTGCGGGAAATTTCGTCTTTTGCAAGGTTAAGCTCCCCTTTCACTGAAAACTTACTATTCTACAATCAGGTTTTCCACATAGAATTCCCGTCCGGCCGTCATCCGGATCTCCGTGCTGCCGCAGCTTGGGCAGCTGGCCCCGTGCTTTTCGAGAGGTCCCCGAAAACCGCAGTCCCGGCATTCAAACGCGGCCTTCACCGGCTTCATCACGAGTTTTGCGTTCTCCGCCGCGGTTTCCTTTGCCGCCAGAGGGAAGAATTCCTCAATGCAGCTCGGAATCACGCCGGAGTATTCCCCGATGCACAGGTCGATCTCCAGCACGCGGGAAAAACCGCTCTTTTTCTGCTCGGATGAGACGATGCTGAGAATTCCTTCGGTTAATGCCAGTTCGTGCATTACCTGTCCAGACAGCTGAAGCAGGGATCGATGCTGGCGATGATCAGTCCTGCGTCGGCCACGGTGTTGTTGCGCAGCATATGCGGCACCGTCGGGGTGTTCTTGAAGCTCGGCACATGGATGCTGATGCGGTAGTTGTTCAGGCTGTCGTTGCCGACCAGCATATAGCTCAGCTGTCCGCGGGGAGCTTCATGACGCTTGACCGTCTGTCCCGCTTTGATCTTCGGGAGCTTGTTGCCGAGATTGATGGGGCCTTCCGGCAGATTCTCCAGCGCCTGGCGGATGATCTTGATGCTCTCATAGCACTCGAGGGCACGGACCACCACGCGGGCGAACACGTCGCCGCTGTCCACCACCGGGATGTCAAACTCGAAGTCGCCGTAGGCGCTGTACGGCGCGTCACGCCGCACGTCGATGTCCACGCCGGAGGCACGGGCATGCGGGCCGATGGCGCCGAGCTTCAGGGCATCTTCCCTGGTCAGCACGCCGACGCCCTTGGTGCGCATGGCGATGGTCTTGTCGGTCAGGGCGATCTCCGTGATCCGGTCCAGAGGCGCCTTCAGCTTGTCGCAGGCTTCCAGCATTCTTCTTCTCAGATCGTCGGATATATCGCGGCGCGCGCCGCCGATGGTGCACATGGCGTAGTTGACACGGTTGCCGGTCAGCTCTTCCAGCAGATCCATGACCAGCTCGCGCTCATCCCAAATGTGCATGAACATGCTGTCATGCCCGATGATATGGCAGGCGATGCCCAGCCACAGGAAGTGGGAGTGCAGACGCTCCAGCTCGGCGGTGATCACACGGATGTATTCGCCGCGCTTCGGCGCTTCAAGGCCGTTGAGGTCCTCCACGCACATCGCGTAGGTAAACGCGTGAGAGTGCGAGCAGATGCCGCACACACGCTCCACCAGGACCAGCGTCTGGATCGCGTTGCGCTCCGTGGCCAGCTTCTCAATGCCGCGGTGGTTGTAACCGACAAAGACCTCGGCGTCCTTGATCATCTCGCCCTCGGTATAGAGCTTGGCATGGATCGGCTCCTCCAGCGCAGGATGGTACGGGCCGATAGGAACGATATAACTCATGCTTTCACCTCCTCGGACGGCTGTGCACTGCCGAGATTCTTCTCCACCAGTTCTTTCAGCGGAGTGACCATGATCTGGCCCTTGCCCTGGGTCTCGAGCATGTCCTCCGGCAGGAAGAGCCGTTTGGAAACATCCAGGCCTTCAAAGGTGAAGCCGAACAGCTCGTTCAGCTCTCTCTCCGGCCAGGTTGCGGCCTCGCAGTAGATCTCTCCGATGGAGGGGAAGCTTGTCTCGCCGACCACGTGGTAGCTCTCCACGATCGGGTCAACGGCATAGTCCCATGACACATCCGGCTGGCCGTCCTTGTTGATCAGGCCGTGGATCATCACGAGATATCTGCCCTCCTTCTTCATTCTTTCCGCGAGGGGCAGGATCTCATCTTTACTGATGTCAATCCTCTTGTACTCCTGCAAGTTCATCACCTCTCCAATCCTTCTTCCGCGCTCCGCCAAAAGGCGGATTGCAGACCATACTATGGAATTGCTTTGATCTATGAGAACAGGGCAAAACCCTGAAATCTCCTGTTTTAACAGATTCGCGGAAGCTGCGCCCCTGCAAGCTTCTGCAGGATTCTCCTGCCGCCCAGGGCCGTGCGCATCACCACGCGTCCCGCCGCGTCTTCGGTCACACGGCCGATGAAGGCCGCGTCCTTCCCCTCCGGGAGCTGTTTCATCGTCTCCAGCAGGCGTGCCGCGTCTTCCTTTGCGCAGATGCAGACGAGTTTCCCTTCGTTGGCGCAGTAGAGTGGTTCCAGGCCCAGCAGGTCGCAGGCCGAGCGCACCTCCGGACGCACGGGGACGGCGTCTTCTTCCAGCTCGATGCCGAAGTTCTGCCCCTCGGTGAACTCGTTGAGCGTCGTGGCCAAGCCCCCGCGGGTCGGATCCCGCAGGATACGCACAGCCGCCCCACAGGAGAGCATCGCCTCCGCCAGTCCGTTCAGTGCCGCACAGTCGGAGCGAATCTCCCCTTCCATCATGCCGCCGCGGGCCAGCATGACGCTGGTTCCGTGGTCTCCCACGGTTCCGGAAACCAGCACCGCGTCCCCCGGTCTCACCGCCGCAAGGCCCGGAAGCACATGCTTCTGATACCCGATGCCGGCGGTGTTGATATAGAGCTTGTCGCCTCTTCCCCGGTCCACCACCTTGGTGTCGCCGGTGACGATCTGTACCCCGGCCTTTTTCGCCGCGTCGCGCATCGACTGCAGCACGCGTTCCAGCGTCTGCATCGGGAGTCCTTCCTCGATGATCAGCGCACAGCTGAGAAACTTCGGCTCCGCACCGCACATGGCGATGTCGTTCACCGTCCCGCAGACGGCCAGCTTTCCGATGTCGCCGCCCGGGAAGAAGAGCGGATCCACCACAAAGCTGTCGGTGGAAAAGGCCAGCGTCCCGCTTCCGGGGACCAGGGCGCCGTCGCCCAGCACGTCAAGGGCAGGGTTTGAAAACCCCGGCAGAATATACTGTTCAATCAGGCGGGAGGTTTTCTTTCCTCCGCTGCCGTAATCCAGTGTGATAATCTCGTCCATCAGATCTCCTGATACTTGTACGCCGCGGCGCAGGCCCCCTCCGAGGAGACCATGCAGGGTCCCACCGGATCTTCCGGCGTACAGACTTTCTCAAACAGCGGGCATTGCCGCGGACGCAGCTTTCCCGTGATCACCTCGCCGCAGCGGCAGCCGTTCTGCAGCACCGCCTTTCCGGGATGAATCCGGAAGCGTTTCGCCGCGTCATAATCCGAAAGCTCTTCGCGCAGCGCGAAGCCGCTCTGCGGAATCTCTCCCAGGCCGCGCCAGTTTGCACGCTGCAGGGTAAAGGCCCGTTCCAGCATCTGCTTGGCCAGGATGTTGCCTTCCGGCCGCACCGCCTTTGTGTAGGCGTTCTGGATCTTCGGCGCTCCGTCTGCAATCTGCTTGAGCAGCAGATACACCGCCGTCAGGATCTCTTCCGTCTCAAAGCCGCTGATGACGCCCGGCATCCGGTACTCCTCCGGCAGGAAGCGGAAGCCCGCTTCGCCGATGATCGTCGCCACATGCCCCGGGCACAGGAAGCCGTCCACCGCGAAGTCCTCCGTCGCCATCAGCGCCCGAAGGGCCGGCTCCACCGATTTGAGCAGGGAGAGCACCGTAAAGTTCTTGAGTTCTCTTTCCTTCGCGGTCAGCAGGGCCGCCGCGGTTCCCGGCGCCGTGGTTTCAAAGCCGACGCCCAAAAAGACGACCTGTTTTCCCGGTTCCCGCGCGGCGATCTCCACCGCGTCAACAGGGGAATAGACAATCCGCACATCCGCGCCCAGCGCGCGCCGTCTCATCAGGCTGTCCCCCCGGCGGCTTCCCGGCACGCGGAGCATATCGCCGTAACTGGTGAGCACCACATCCGGCTCCATTGCCAGGTCCAGCACCGCGTCGATGTCTTCCGGCGGCGTCACGCACACCGGACAGCCCGGCCCGGAAATCAGGCGGATATGCTTCGGCAGCAGGCTTCGGATCCCCGCTTCGGCAATCGCCATGGTATGGGTCCCGCAGACCTCCATGATCTGCGTCTCTCCCAGCGGGAGATCCGCAATCGCCTCAAGAAGCTTCCGGCACGTCTCATCCGAGCGCATGCTGCAGCTCCTCCCAGGTCTCGAGGTCGTCCATGGCCTGCTCTTCCGGCAGGCGCTCAATGGCGAAGCCCGCGTGAACCATTACATAGTCGCCGATCTTCGGATCCGGAATAAAGTCCACCCGGACCGCACGGCGCATGCCGAGGGCTTCCCCGACCGCATCTTTTCCGTTGATTTCTACCAGTTTCAAAGGGACTGCCAGACACATGATTTCATACTCTTT
>CAMKEK010000079.1:0-6584 GCA_946411545.1 uncultured Clostridia bacterium | reverse complement strand
CGCAGGCCTTTCAGGCAGTTCAGCAGGATCTGGGCATCGTGCATATCCTCCCGCAGGAAGCCTCTGCTCTGTTCCATTCTCTGCCAGGTTTTCAGAAGCAGGGCGATCGGGTACTCCGTCTCCAGCACTTCCCGCGGGAACGCGATGCAGGCGGCGCGGATGTTCCGCACGCTCTGGCCCAGCTTCTCGCCGATGAAGGGCTTGTTTCCGAGGACCATCACCTCGCCGTACTCGTTCAGGCCGTAGCGGCCCGCCCGGCCTCCGATCTGGTTGATTTCCGCCGTGGTGAGCGGACGGAAGTCTTTTCCGTCGTACTTCTCCGTCTCCGCGAAGACCACCCGCTTGATCGGCAGGGAGATGCCGAGGCCGATGGCGTCGGTGGCTACCACGATGTTGGTCTCGCCCGAGGTGTACTTGCGCACCTCGTTGCGTCTGGCCTCCGGCGGCAGCGCGCCGTAAATGACGCTTGCCCGGAAGCCGTTTTTCTCCAGCAGGGCCGCCGTCGAGAGCACGCTCTTGCGGGAGAAGCAGATCAGCGCGTCGTCCGGCCGCAGGTCTTTATACCCGGTGCAGATGCCGCCGTAGCGCAGCGGCGCCAGGCGCTCATGCCGCACCACGCTGTAATGGTCCCCGAAGCTCTGGATCAGCTCCTCGATGTACTTCAGGGCCTCCGGCGCCATGCAGATATGCACCACATCCGCGTTCACCAGGCAGATTGCCCTCAGCCACGAGGCGCCCCGGCTCGGGTCCGCGATCAGCTGGGCCTCGTCGATCACCGCGGTCTTGAAATGGCTTTTGCAGTCGCACAGTTCAATCGTGGAAGAGACGATCTGGGCATTCTCCACCGGGATGGACTCCTCCCCGGTCAGCATGCTGCAGGGGATGCCGGCGGCGTTGATTTTGTCGTACATCTCCAGCGCCAGCAGGCGCAGCGGTCCCAGATAGGTCCCGGGGATGTTTTTCTTCAGGTCTTCGATGGCATCATAGGTTTTTCCGCTGTTGGTCGGCCCGACGTGCAGGACAAAGCTGCGCTTCATCTGCCGGGCCCGCTCCACATAGCCTTCCGGAGAATAGGTCTGGAAGATCTGCCGGATCTCCGCAATCTGCTTCTGCTCGTTCTGTGCGCTGCGCTTCTCCTCCAGGGATTTCGCGATTTCGGGATGCTGGATGGCTTTCTCCACCTGCTCCCTCGGCCACACGCCGATGTTCCAGTAGGCGCCGTTTCGCATCCGGACGGTCTGAAGCTGCGGTTTCGGGAAGTAGCGGTGAATCTGGTTCTTCGACACGCCGTATTCCTGGATGATCTGCCGCTGCGTGAGCAGTCCGTCACCGCCGCCGTCTGTTCTCTTCTTGCTTCCTCGTCTTCTGCTCATACCGCTCCGTATCAATATCCCAGCAGGGGAACCGAGCCGTCGTCCTTGGACTTTTTGATGGAGCGGATCTCCGCCTCATAGCTGTAGTGCTCGTCCACCTGCACGGTGAAGCGGTCCCCGACCTTCTTGCCGAGCACCTGCTTGCCGAAGGGGGATTCCCGGCTGATCAGGCCCTTGCGCGGGTCGCAGCGTACCGTTGTGACCACGCGGATGATTTCGATGTCGTCGTCCTCGGGCATATAGATCTCCACCTCGTCGAAGAGGCCTACGCTCTCCTCGTCGGACGTGTCGTCGATGATCTTCGCGGTCTTGATCATGCCCTCCAGATAGCGCATGCGGCTGCGGTTCTGGTTCTGGGCCTGCTTGGCCGCCTTGTATTCATAGTTCTCGCTCAGATCTCCGAAGGCGCGGGTGCGCTTGACCTCCTCGATCAAGCCGGGCATCAGCTCCAGTCTGCGATAGTCAAGCTCCTCCTTCATCTTCCGGATGTCTTCACGGGTCAGTTCGTCATGCATGTTTTGTTCCTCCTGTCTGTGGCAGGCTGCATTATACGCTGAACCCCTGAAAAAATCCAGTCTTTTCGGCGAATTTGTGCTTGTCATACGCACAGTTTTACGCTATACTGTCACTTTGCAGTTTGAATGATCGGAGAGAATCATGGACAACAGACCCATCGGCATTTTTGATTCCGGCCTCGGCGGGCTGAACGGATTGCGCGCGCTGCGCCGCTTTCTGCCGGATGAGAATCTTGTTTATTTTGCGGACAGCGGGCGTCTCCCCTATGGGGCAAAGTCCCGTTCCCAGCTTCGCGGGATGGCAAAACAGGATCTGCGTTTTCTCTCCTCCTTCGATGTCAAGGCAATTCTGATCGCCTGCGGCACGCTCTCCTCCAACGCCGGGGACATTCTCGCCGAATGGCCGATCCCCACGGTGGGCGTGCTCACGTCCTCCGCGGACTGGATGCGCCGCCTGGAGGGTTCCGGTCCCATCGCGGTGATCGCCACCGAGGCCAGCATCCGAAGCGGCAGCTATCAGGCCGCTCTGCGGGAAGCCTGCCCGAAGCGTGAAGTGGTCGCGATCCCCTGCCCGGATTTCGTCCCGCTCATCGAAAGCGGGCACTGTTCATCGGAAGATCCCGCGGTCCAAGACGCGGTCCGCCGCTATCTTCAGCCCGCCCGGGACGCCGGTGCCGAGGCGCTGCTGCTGGGCTGCACCCATTATGATATCATTCAAGACGCGATCTCCCGTTTCCTCGGCCCTGACATTACCCTGGTCAGCGCCGCGGAGAGCGGTGCGGCCGCCCTCTGTTCCCGCCTTTTGAAAGAGGGCCGTACCGGCGGCTGCGGGGAGACCCGCTTCTTCACCAGCGGCGACAGCCGCGCCTTTTCCGAGGCCGCCGCCCTGTTTCTGGGCTGCGCCGCCGAAGAGGTCCCCACGGAGTCCGTTCCGCCGGAGCCGCTCCCGGGCCCAACGAATCTCGATCACAGGAGTGATGCATCATGTTAAAAGACGTCTGGATTTCAATTTCCAACCACCAGAGCCACGGTCCGACAGAGGAAGACACCCTGGTGTTTGACACCGTGGGATCCTACTTCTTCAACGACGGCATCGGCGTCCTGAGCTATCAGGAGTCCGAGCTCACCGGCCTCGAAGGGACACGCACCAGTGTCATGGTCATGCCGAACCAGGTCGTGGTGGACCGGGACGGCCTGCTCACCGGCCGCATGGTCTTCCGCGAGGGTACGCGGGATTCCTATCCGTACCAGACGCCCTACGGGCAGATGATGCTCGGCATCGACACCCGCAGCATCCGCCCCAATTTTAATGAAAACGGCGGAGACGTGGAGATCGACTATATCACCGATCTCGCCCACACCGTCGTCGCGAGGAACAAATTCCGTATATCGGTCAAGGAGATGGAGAAGGCAAATGGCTAATCTGATAGAACTGGCAAAACAGAGTGCGGACGAGCTTCTGCGGGAAGCATATCAGGCGGCGGTGGCCGCCGGGGCGCTTCCGGCCGGGGCCGAGCTCACCGGCACGGTAGAGATTCCCAAGGATGTTTCCAACGGGGACTACGCCGCCAACCACGCCATGGTCTGCGCCCGCGCGCTGCACCTTCCGCCGCGCAAGATTGCCGAGGCCCTCGCCGCGCACTGCGCGCTGGAGGGAAGCTTCTTCTCCTCGGTCTCCGTCGCCGGTCCCGGCTTCATCAACTTCCGCCTGTCCGGCCGCTGGTACAGCGAAGTGCTTCGCAGCGTCCGCGAAGAGGGCATGTCCTACGGTCACATCCGTGACGGCGAGGGCAAGCGGGTCAACGTCGAGTTCGTCTCCGCCAACCCCACCGGTCCCATGCACCTCGGCAACGCCCGCGGCGGCGTGCTGGGCGACGCCCTGGCCTCCGTGCTGAGCTTTGCCGGCTATGAGGTCAGCCGCGAGTTTTACGTGAACGACGCCGGCAACCAGATTGAGAAGTTTGCCTCTTCCATCGACGCGCGCTATCACCAGCTCGCCGAGGGGAAGATCGACTGGCCCGATCTCCCGGAGAAGGAAGAAGACCGGCTTCCGGATGTGGAGTATTATGACGGTTTTCCGGCCGACGGCTACCACGGCGAGGATATCAAGGAGCTCGCCAAGGCCTTTTACGCCCAGGAGGGGGACGCATGGCTCGCCAAGCCCGAGGCGGAGCGCCACGCCGCCATGGCGAAGTTCGGCCTTGCGCGCAACATCCCGAAGATGAAGGAAGATCTCCAGCGTTACGGCGTGGAATACGACCGCTGGTTCCTGGAGTCCGAGCTTCACGAGAGCGGCTTTGTCAAAGCCACCGTCGACCGTCTGACCGAGATGGGCTTCACCTATGAAAAGGACGGCGCCCTCTGGCTGCGCACCGCCGAAATTCTCGGCAGCAAGCTGCTTGCCGAGGGCAAGAGCGAGGAGGCCATCGCGAAGCTGGATCTGAAGGACGACGTGCTGCGCCGCTCCAACGGCTTCTACACCTACTTCGCCGCGGACATCGCCTACCACCGCAACAAGCTGGAGATCCGCGGCTTCGACAAGGCCATCAACATCTGGGGCGCGGACCACCACGGGCATATTGCCCGCCTCAAAGGCGCCATGGACGCCCTGGATCTCGACGGCGAACACCGCCTGGACATTGTCCTGATGCAGCTGGTCAAGCTCATGCGCGACGGAAAGCCCGAGAGGATGTCCAAGCGCACCGGCAAGGCCATCTCTCTGACGGACCTCCTGGACGAGGTCCCGGTGGATGCCGCGCGCTACTTCTTCAACACCCGTCCGGAGTCCCCGGTGGAGTTTGACCTTGACCTCGCCGTCCGCCAGGACAGCGAGAACCCGGTCTACTATGTCCAGTACGCCCACGCGCGAATCTGCACCCTGATCGCCGCCCTGGCCGCCCAGGGGCACAGCGTGGAGGACGCCGTATCCGCCGATACCGCGCTGCTCTGCACCCCGGAGGAACAGGAGCTTATCAAGCAGCTCGCCGCCCTCCCCGAGGAGATCCGCCTCGCCGCCCGGGACTATGACCCCAGCCGCATCAACAAGTTCGTCACGGAGCTGGCCACCCGCTTCCACAAGTTCTACACCGTCTGCCGCATCAAGGACGCGGAGCCCGGTATTCTGGAAGCCCGTCTGCTTCTCTGTGCCGCCGTGCGCCAGGTCATCGAAATCGCCCTCGGCATCATCGGCGTCTCCGCTCCGGAGCACATGTGAGTTTTTCCGGGACCTTTGTTCCCGCCGGAGAGCATCCTGCCGTTTCATCCACCGTACAGGCTCACCGCCTGTACGGTGCTTTTTTCATGTTTCCGCCCCGTTCCCCGGAGGTTCCGGCGCATGGGCCCGCCCCTTGCCGAATGCCCTTCTCCCCCTCCCGCCGAATCGCCCGATTATTCGTTTAGACATTTCTTGAAGAAGTGTCAAGAAATACAAGAATCCGGTAATTTCCCCCGTTTTCTTTGGTCAATTTATATAAATTGTAATTGACAAGGCTTTGACGTACCGTTATAATGAAGAGCGTGAAAGTAGGGGGATTACTGCGCCTTTTGCCGCCCCCGACCGTATGTGCGGACCGGTGCCGGAAGCGGTATCTGCCCGTGAAAAAATCTGATGGAGGGTTATCTGTGAGAGATCTCAAACACCTGATCTACTTTGAGAATCTGCTTCAGGAAGCCAACAACGACCTTGTCAAACAGGCCAAAGCCGAAGGCAAGCGCGCATGTGGCTATACCTGCTACTTCATGCCTGAAGTACTTCTCGACCTGCCCGGCTGCTTCTCGGTCCGACTGAGAGCGCCCCGCTGCACATCCCCGGACATTGCGACCTACTACATGTCCTCCCGCGTCTGCCACTTTGCAAGGAGCCTGTTGGAGCGCGCTCTTGAGGGTGGCTACAACTTCCTCGATGCCCAGTTCGCAACCGAGACCTGCACCGCAACCTGCCGTTTCCAGGAGCATCTGGAACAGAAGCACCTTGACTCCGTCAAGGACATGCGCATCATCGACAACGATGACTTCTTCTGCACCTTCTGCGACGTTCCCTTCAAAAACAATCAGATTTCCTATGAGCACTTCCGTGATCAGCTGCGTGCCCACGTCCTCGACGAGCTGCAGGCTCATTTCGGCATTGACACCTCCGACGAGGCAATCATGGCCGCCATCGAGCAGCACAACGAGGTCAGCCGCCTGATCAACGAGATCGGAAGCTACCGCAAGCTGGACAACCCCACCATTACCGGTTATGAGTTCCATGTGATTCAGCTGGTCTCGCTGGCATGTCCGAAGTACCTGATTCTCCCCTATCTGCGTGAGACCGCCGAAGAGATGAAGACCCGTGAACCGGACCAGAAGAAGGACTTCCGCTGCAAGGTCGTCCTGGCCGGGTCCGAGAATGACGATCCCGACTTCACCAAGCTGGTGGAGAGCTGCGGCGCCCGCGTGGTCTGTGACCGCTACTGCTACGGCTCGGTCGAGAGCCGCCAGCTCATCGAGGTTCAGGAGGGCGAGGATCCCCTCTTTGCCATTGCGAAGCATTATCTCAGCACTTCCAACTGTCCCCGCTTCATGCCGCAGGACGAGATGCGTGCCAGAAAGCAGCGCATCGCCGACCTGGCGAAGGAATACCATGCCGACGGCGTTATCATTGCCTCCAACAAGTTCTGCGAGTACTGGAGCTATGAGCGCGTCATCGACACCGTCA
>CAMKEK010000078.1:0-6600 GCA_946411545.1 uncultured Clostridia bacterium | reverse complement strand
TGGAAGACTGCGGCTACATGGCGCGCATCGCCTTCATCATGGACCGGATTTTCCGTCGCTTCGGGCTTTCTGGAAAGAGCTTCATCCCAATGCTGGTGGGCATGGGCTGCGGCGTGCCGGGCGTCATGGCCTCACGTACCATCGAAAACGAGCGTGATCGGCGCATGACGATCATGACGACCACCTTCATCCCCTGCGGTGCCAAGATGCCGATCATCGGCCTGATCGCGGGTGCCCTCTTCGGCAAGAGCGGCTTCGTTGCCACCAGCGCCTACTTCATCGGCATTGCGGCGATCATTGTCTCGGGCATTATGCTGAAAAAGACGAAGATGTTTGCCGGTGACCCGGCGCCCTTCGTCATGGAGCTTCCGGCCTATCATGTGCCTTCCGCGGTAAATGTCCTGCGCGGCACCTGGGAACGCGGCTGGTCCTTCATCAAGCGTGCGGGAACCGTCATCCTGCTCAGTTCCATTGTGATCTGGTTCCTGTCCGGCTTCGGCTCGGTGAACGGGAAGTTCGGCATGGTGAAAGACCTCTTCCAGGATGAGACGCTGGTGACCGACGAGTATGTCGTGAGCCTGGCCGAGAAGATGAACATTCCTGAAGAGGACGTCACCCCGATGGATGCCTCCATGCTGGCGAGTGTCGGCAATACCGTATCGCCTGTGTTCCGACCGCTGGGCTTCGGTTCCTGGAAGCCGACCGTGGCGACCGTGACGGGACTTGTCGCAAAAGAAGAGGTTGTCGGAACCTTCGGCGTGCTGTATAATTACGACGATAAGAACGGCGAGGAAGAACTCACAGAAGATGGCGAGCAGATCTGGGGACGTGTTGAGGAAGACTTCAACAGCTTCTCCGGCGGTCACGGCAAGCTTGCGGCCTATGCCTTCATGATCTTCAACCTGCTCTGCGCGCCCTGCTTCGCGGCCATCGGCGCCATCAAGCGTGAGATGAACAGCCGCAGGTGGACCTGGTTCGCCATTGGGTATCAGTGCCTGTTCGCCTATGCGATCGGTCTTGCGGTCTTCCAGATCGGAAAGGTCTTCGCAGGCGGGATGAACGTCGTGGGCCTTGCGGCCGCGCTGGTTATTGTCGCGGCGATATGCTGGCAGCTCTTCAAACCGTATCATGAAGCGGATCAGCTGACCATTCAGTAAGAAACAGATGTCCTTCCCCGCCGGCCCGGCGGGGAAGGAGAAAACCGGAATATAGAATTGCCCGGTGATTTGGAGAAAAGAGGAATCGCAATGTTTACGTGGCTTTCGGCCAACCTTGTCAATCTGGTGATCGTGGCGGTCCTGGTGCTGATCGTGGGCTTTGCGATCCGGAGCATGATCCGGGACCGAAAGGCCGGAAAATCCTCCTGCGGATGCAACTGCGCCTCCTGCGGCGCCTGCGGCAGCTGTGCGGGGAGCGGCGCATCTGGGTCTCCTGCTCCGGCCGGGACAAAGAAAGGAACGCGGACATGACCGAAACGATCGTGAAGGTAGACGGGATGATGTGCGGCATGTGCGAAGCGCATGTGAATGACGCTGTCCGCAGAGCAATGACGGTGAAAAAGGTCAGCTCCTCTCATGTAAAGGGTGAAACCGTGATTCTCAGCGAGGATGCGCCGGACCCGGATAAGATCCGGGACGCGATCAACCCGACAGGGTACACGGTAACGGAAATCTCCAGCAGACCCTATGAAAAGAAAGGGCTCCGGGCACTCTTTGGCTGACGGGAGAGAACAGAACAATAGAAGCAGAAACCTGCCTGAGCGGCAGGTTTTTTGTATATGAGCTGTTTTCTACGAGAGGAAGTTAAGGTAAATCTAAGGATAATTTGTTAATGTTTCTTCCGCCACGGCAGAAATCCTTGAAAAAGGACAGGAAATACGGTAAAATCCAAGAATCTGACAGAAGAGAGAAGAAGGTGAGCCTGCTGGAGACCCACTATCGGCATGAATGGAAGCACGCGATCAACTATACAGATCTGCTGGTGATCCGACAGCGCCTGCGGGCCGTCGCAAAACCGGACGAGCACGCCCGGGGCGGGCAGTATCTGATCCGGAGCCTGTATTTTGACAATGCCCGGGATAAGGCACTGCGGGAGAAAATCGACGGAGTCAACATGCGGGAAAAGTTCCGCATCCGCTACTACAACGGGGATACAACGATGATCCATCTGGAGAAGAAGAGCCGCCGCAGCGGCCTCGGCACCAAGTACAGCGCGGCACTCAGCGCGGAAGAGGTACAGAAGATCCTCGACGGGGATCTCGACTGGATGCGCAGCTGTGACCGGCCTCTGGTGCAGGAGCTCTACTGCAAGATGCGCAATCAGGGCTTACGGCCGAAGACCATCGTCGACTATGTTCGGGAGCCCTATGTCTTCCGGCCGGGGAACGTGCGGGTGACCTTCGACCGGGACATCCGGACCGCACTCTCGTGCAGAGACTTTCTGAACCCGGATTGTGTCACCATCCCGGCGGGAGATGCCGGGATTATCCTGGAGGTCAAGTGGGACGAGTTCCTCCCGGATATCATCCGCGATGCGGTCTGGATGCCCGGCAGACGGGAGACGGCGTTTTCCAAATATGCGCAGTGCAGAATTTACGGCTGAGACAGATAGAAAAAAGGAGATCAAACGATGACATTCCAAGATGCTTTTAAGTCCAGTTTTCTGGAAAACGTGAGCGCGATCAGCGTTCTGGATATGGGGCTGGCGCTGCTGCTGGCCTTCGGACTGGGGCTGTTCATCTTTTTTGTATATAAAAAGACCTACGCCGGCGTGATGTATTCCTCCAGCTTCGGTGTGACGCTGGTGGCGCTGACGATGATCACAACGCTGGTGATTCTTGCGGTTACATCGAACGTGGTGCTCTCCCTCGGCATGGTGGGCGCGCTTTCCATCGTTCGTTTCCGCACGGCGATCAAGGAGCCGATGGACATCGCCTTCCTGTTCTGGGCAATCGCGGTGGGCATCGTACTGGCGGCGGGGATGATCCCGCTGGCGGTGTTTGGAAGTCTGTTTATCGGAATCATCATCCTGATCTTTGCCAACCGCAAGGACATGACCAATCCCTTCATTGTGGTGCTGGAATGTGACGGTCACGAAAGTGAAGAGAAGGCCCTTGACGCGCTTCGGCAGCACACCAGACGCTGCACGGTCAAGAGCAAGACCGCCCGCAAGGGCGCGGTGGAGCTGAACCTCGAGGTCCGGCTGCGGGATACCGACACCGACTTTATCAATGAACTTTCGGAGATGGAGGGGGTTCGGTCTGCCGTACTGGTCAGCTACAACGGAGACTACATGGGCTGAGGAGGTCCGGGATCATGTCAACACATCGATATTTTGATGCGATCTGTGTTGTCGTGCTCGTGCTGACGCTGCTGATCACCGTCCTGTTCATGAACGGGGAGGCCTATGGAATTCAGGTGATCGTGGATGAGGACGCGGAGGCCTACGGGCATGCCGTCCTTTTCACGGAGAACGATAAGAACGGAGCCTGGGATACCGCGCGTGCAACGAGGATCACACTGGACGGAGACGAGGTCTCCGTATTCGGAGGCGGCGCCTACGCCTTTGACGGCAGCGTCATGATCACCGGAAAGGGAAAGTATGTGATTTCCGGCACTCTGACAGACGGAAGCGTGATTGTAGACACAGACAGCAGCGCCAAGATCTGGATCATGCTGGACGGTGCCGACATCACCTGCTCGACGGGGGCGTGCTTCGATGTGGAACAGGCGGATAAGGTGTTCCTCACGCTGGCAGAGGGCAGCGATAACCGCCTGACCACGGCGGGCTTCTCAGAGGAGAACCGGACGGCGGGCATGGACGGCGCGGTCTTCTCCCGGGACGATCTGACGATCAACGGAAGCGGCAGCCTGACCGTGACGGCAGCGGAAGAGAGCGGAATTGTCTGCAATGACGAGCTCGTCCTCACCGGCGGGACCATCACCGTGGATGCTGCGGCGGATGCTCTTCACGTCAACGACAACCTCCGTATCATGGAGACGCAGCTGAAGCTGAAAGCCGGAGACGACGGCATCTCCCTCACGGGATTGGAGAGCGAACTGTATTGGGAATCCGGCACATTGACGGTCACCGCCACGGGAGACGGCATCAATGCGGAAAACAACATCCGAATCCTGAATGGCGCACTGACGCTGGAAGCCGGAGATGACGGAATCTCCGCGGGCGGCGTTACGGGGATGCTTGAAATTACGGGCGGAACCGTTCAGATCACAGCGACGGATAAGGGGATCGCCGCAGAAAACACCGTAACGCTGGCCGGCGGAAACGTCGAAATCGACGCGGAAGACGACGGCATATCGACAGCAGGCCTGTTCTGGATGGAAGACGGAAAACTCGCCATCACAACCAGGGACGATGGGATTCATTCCGATACGGCGGTGGAGATCCGAGGCGGGACCGTTCAGATCCCGAGCTGCTACGAGGGCATCGAAGCGGTCACGATTGACGTGAGCGGCGGTGAGATCACAATTTATCCGGAGGACGACGGCCTCAACGCAAACGGAGGTACGGACAGCTTCGGCGGGGCAGGCTTTGGCGGCAGAGGCGGCTTCATCGGAGGGCCGGGCGGCATGTTCGGCGGACCCGGTTCAGGGATGCCCGGACAGACCGGTGAAGAGGAGGATGGCGGATTCGAGCCGCCGATGATGCCGGATGAAAACAGAAACGAGAGACCCGAGCCGCCCATGATGCCGGACGAGAACGGAGACGTCGGGGCCGAGGCCCCTGTGATGGGAAGCGGGGAAGAACCGCATGAACCCGGCACGGATGCTGCCGCAGGGGAGCGTCCGGCGATGACGATGCAGGATGCCGCCTCGAGCGAGATGACGGAGAACACTGAGACCTGGATCCATGTCAGCGGCGGCAGCTTAACTGTCATCAACAGTGTTGCCCGGGACGCAGACGGACTGGATTCCAACGGAGACATCATCATCTCCGGCGGTGTGATCCGCGTGAGCCTGACCAACAGCGGCAGCAACAGCGCGCTGGACTACGGCAGTGAGAGCGGAGGCGTCATGGAAATCAGCGGCGGCGAGGTCATCGCCTGCGGAAGCTATGCCATGGCGGAGGGCTTTGATGACAGCTCAAGTCAGTGCTCCATCCTGTACAACATCAAGCGCGGGGCGCCTGCCGGGACGACAGTTGCCTTGGAAGACAGCGAAGGAAACGTTATTCTGAGCTATGAAGCGCCGTGCAGCTTCTCGTCCGTGGCAATCAGCTGCCCGGAGATGCAGATCGGAGAGACTTATCTTATCGCCATCGGCGACAGTGTTGAAGAAATCACCCTGGACTCGGTTTCCGCATCCTTCGGTGACGCCCAGAGCGAGGGCTTCGGCGGTCCGATGAACTGGGGCCATATGCGCTTCCGGCCAGAATCCGAGCAGAATGACGGGCTCCCGGCAGAGTCGGAAACGACCGACGCCGCGGAATAGCACAAAACCAGAAAAGCAGGCCTCGAAGCATGAAGCTTCGGGGCCTGCTTCCATCTTCTCGAAAGCGTGAGAGCGGACTTGAAAGTGAGAAAACCAAGGAGTGAACAGAGCAAGAAATAGCGATTGACGCTGACAGAGGGAGCGGCTATAATGACTTTGAAATCATATCTGCCGGTCTGGAGGGACCGCGGAAAGGAACTGTCATGCCGACTGTTACGCCGTATCTGGAAGGTCGAAGAATCGTAACCGACTTCATTTCCCCGGTGGGGACCGAGCTCTGCCCCATTGAACTCTCCGCCGGCCGAATCCTGGCGGAGGATCTGATCGCTGCGCAGAATGTCCCGCCCTTTGACCGTTCCCCCTTTGACGGCTATGTTTTCCGGGCGGAGGACAGCCGGAGCGCCTCAAGGGAAACGCCGGTAAGCCTTCGGATCCTTGAAGAAATTCCGGCATCCGGCGTACCGCGCTTTCCGATCACAGCGGGGATGGCGTCAAAAATCCTGACCGGTGCGCCAATTCCCGAGGGAGGAGACGCGGTGGTTCCGTTTGAGCACACCGAATTCACGGAAGAGACCGTGACGCTGTTCTCTTCCTATGTCGCCGGTACCAATATCGTAAGGATCGGAGAGGATATCCGAAAGGGCAGTCTACTCACAGAAAAGGGAACGCTAATTGATCCCGGTGTGATGGGCTCGCTGGCGGCACAGAACATCAGCCGGCCGCTGGTCTATCGGCGGCCGCGCGTTGCGGTGCTGGCCACCGGGAGCGAGCTGGTAGAACTGGGGCATGACTTGGCACCGGGAAAGATCCACGATACAAACAGCTACAGCATGGCAGGCGCCATCCGGGACCAGGGGGCGGAACCGGTCTACTACCGCGCGGTGAGCGACAGTGTGGAGGCGATCGCCGAGGGACTGGAGAAGAGCCTGGCAGAGTGTGACGCCGTAGTGACCACAGGCGGCGTCTCGGTCGGAGACTATGACCTGACGCCGGCCGCCATGGAAGCGATCGGCGCGGAGATTTTCTTTCGCAAAGTTGACCTGAAGCCCGGTATGGCCTGCGCCTACGGACAGAAGAACGGAAAGCTGATCTGCGGGCTGTCAGGAAACCCGGCCTCTTCCATCACAAACTTTTATGCCATTGCCATGCC
>CAMKEK010000077.1:0-6614 GCA_946411545.1 uncultured Clostridia bacterium | reverse complement strand
GAACTCTGGGACAGCCACTGGCTCACCAACATGGGCAGCAAGCACCAGCAGCTGGAACAGGAGCTGAAAGGGTTTCTGGGCTGTGAGGAGATTGCCCTTTTCACCAACGGACATCTGGCTCTGGAGAACGTCATTGAGGCCTTCCGTCTTCACGGTGAGATCATCACGACACCGTTTACCTTCGCGTCCACGACCCATGCCATCGTGCGCTGCGGCTGCACGCCGGTGTTCTGCGACATTGACCCGAAAACCTATACCCTGGACCCGGAGAAGCTGGAGGCGCTGATCACCGAAAAGACGGTGGCCATTCTGCCGGTTCATGTTTACGGAAATCTCTGTGATGTGGACCGGATCGGAGAGATCGCGGCCCGGCACGGGCTTCCGGTGATCTACGACGCGGCCCACAGCTTCGGCGTGTTCCGGAACGGGGTCAGCTCCGCCTGCTTCGGGGACGCCGCGATGTTCAGCTTTCATGCCACCAAAGTGTTCAACACGGTGGAGGGCGGCGCGGTCTGCTGCCGCAGTGCGGAGATCCGGCGCCGGCTCTGCGATCTGAAGAACTTCGGCATCCATGACGAGGAGACGGTGGCCTATGTCGGCGGCAACGCCAAAATGAACGAGTTCTGCGCGGCGATGGGCCTGTGCAACCTGCGCCATCTGCAGGAAGAGATCGAAAAGCGCCGGCTGGTGGCACAGCGCTATGACGAGCGCCTCGAAAACGTGCCCGGCCTGCAGCTCAATGCGCATCCCGAGGAGATCCGGCCGAACTATGCCTACTATCCGGTGGTGTTTGACGGATTCCGGCTGAACCGGGACGAGGTCTTCGCCCGCCTTTCGGAAAACGGGATCATCCCAAGAAAGTATTTCTATCCCCTGACCAGCGCCTTTGCCTGCTACGCCGGAAAAGCCGGATTTGACCCGGCTGAAACGCCGGTCGCGGCGCATGTGGCGGAGCGGGTGCTGACCCTGCCGATGTATGCCGATCTCCCCATCGAAACGGTGGACCGCATCTGTGACCTGATTCTGCAATGACGAGACCGATTCTCAGGAATAAGCTCTATCTCTATCTGACGGAGTTTTTCGCCGGGATGGCGGTGATGGCGGTGGAACTGGGAGCCAGCCGCCTTCTGGCACCCTACTTTTCCTCCTCCCAGATCGTCTGGACCATCATCATCGGGACGATCATGATTGCCATGGCCCTCGGCAATCTGTACGGCGGCCGCAGTGCGGACCGGGATCCGAATCCGGACCGCCTGTACCGGCGTATCCTCATCGCTTCCATCTGGATCGCCCTGATCCCGGTGGCGGGGAAGTATATTATTCTCGCGATCTCCGCCGTAATGATCTTCTCCGTGAACGCAAACTACCTGATCTGGGCGGCGTTTGCGGCCTGCATGGTCATTTTCGTGTTCCCCCTCTTCCTGCTGGGGACGGTGACGCCGTCTCTTGCCAAGTACAGCATGGAGAATCTGGAGGACAACGCCCGGATCGTCGGGACCCTGGGGGCGGCAAATACCGTCGGAAGCATCATCGGAACCTTTGTGCCGACCTTTGTGACCATCCCGTCGGTGGGCACGTCGATCACCTTCCTGATCTTCGCGGGGATCCTGCTGGTGCTGGGGCTGATCTATTTTATCAGCACAAAGACCCGCAGCACCGCCGCTGTGGCGGCGACCCTGGTGTTCCTGCTCAGCTGTGCGCTGGGGTACCGGTCAAACTTCGCCTTCTGGAAGAATGATCTGGTCTATGAGGGCGAATCGGTCTACAACTACCTGCAGGTGGAGGAGACCGACGACAGCGTCATCCTCTCAACCAACGTCCTCTTCGGGGTCCAGTCCATCCTTCGCAAGGATGCGTCCCTCACCGGCATGTACTATGACTATGCCCTGGCGGCGCCGATGATGGCGGGGGCGGAGGAAACGCTCGCGGACGGGCAGGACTTCGACCTGCTGATCCTCGGGATGGGGACCGGGACCTACGGAAGCCAGTGCAAACGATACTTCCCCGGTATCAGGATCGAGGGCGTGGAGATCGACGAAAAGATCACCCGCCTTGCCCATCGCTATTTTGAGATGCCGGAGGATCTGTATGTCTGCACCTATGACGGAAGAGCCTATCTGAACGCGGTGGAAAAGCGGTATGACGTCATCATGGTGGACGCCTACCAGGACATCACGATCCCGTTTCAGATGTCTTCCGTGGAGTTCTTCACCATGGTGCGGGAGCACCTGAAGGACGACGGCGTACTCATTGTGAATATGAACATGCACGGCGAGAAGGAGGGGGAAATCAACCACTACCTCTCCGACACCATCGCCGCCGTGTTTCCGGAAGTCTGGACGATCGACGTTCCGAATAGTACGAACCGGGAGCTCTTTGCCTCCTGCAATCCGGGGATGCTGGAAACAATGTCACGCAACACGGCGCTTTGCAACGATGGCGAGCTTCGCGGCCTGATGGAGCGGATCGGAGAGAGTCTCACACCCTGGCAGGCGGGAAACTATCTCATGACGGACGACCGGGCGCCGGTGGAGCTGCTGGGCATGCGGGTCATCGACGACCTGATCCGGGACGAGGTCTCGTGGTACAGGTGGATCTATGAGGAATACGGCATTCAGGGCATCATCGATATGCTGTAGGATGCGAAAAGCAGCCGGGACGATATCTCTAAGAAGATACCGTCCCGGCTGCTTTTTAATGGTACAGCTCGGAACAAACGCTTAGCGGTTGAACCAGATGATGTTCGCCGCTTCCTCTGCTGCCTGGATGAGTTCCCGCGTGAGAGGATCGTTGTCTCTGCGGCAGACCAGATCGATGCTGATCAAAGGATCTTCAAAATCGTCCGGCAGACGCAGGGGAACCGTCATGTAGCTGCTGTCCCGGGGAACAATGCTGCGGCTGGCCACACAGGGGGCTGCCAGACGCTGCATGTCCATCAGCCCGGATTCGTTCTCCAGCGTCGGATACAGGCAGATCGAAGGATAGTTCTTCTCTACATAGCGGTTGAAGCGGTCGAACCATCCGGATATGGAGCCGTCGGTTACCACGAGGGTACTGCCCAGAAAGTCTTCCAGGGTATACTCACGCTTGATCTGAATGCCGCAGGTAGGCGGGATCAGAAGAATCGGCTCCTCCCGGGTCAGCGTGATATACCGGAGATTGGCAGTGGCCCGACTCCGGCCGCCGAAAGAAAACGTGATGTCAATATCCCGATGCTCCAGTGCCCGCTGCATCTCGTCAATACGCGGAATATTCCGGAATACCAGCTCCACATCCGGGTGACGGAGCTGGAAATAATTGATGATCCGGGGAAGAACACAATGACAGGCAACACTCCAGGAGCCGATCACAATCCCGCGGGCACTGCGCTGCCCGGCAAGCTTTGTTTTTTTGAGCAGATCTTCATAGAGCGGAAGAAGTTCCTTCAAGCCGTGATAAAACAGAAGCCCGGCTTCCGTCAGCTCGACACCCTTTTTCCCGCGCAGAAGCAATTCGGTTCCGACCTCTTCTTCGACCGTGTTGATCTGCTTCATAAGAGCGGAAGGGGAGATAAACAGCTGCGTCGCAGCCATGTTGATGCTTCCTTCGTCCGCAACGGTCAGAAACGACATCAGGTACTTGATATTCAATGGCCCGATCCCTCACATGATCATTCAAATTCTCTGAAATATAGTATCATTAAAAATGAAAATTGTAAATGTGTATTATAAAAAAGAGAATACAGTTCTCCGAACGGGTGTAATCACGCCATCGGCGAGCCGAACCGGAAACGGTATTCTGCAAAGCGCTATACCGGGAGAATAAAACAGAATATACGGGAAAGACAATTCATGATACTTTATTATCATACTGAAAGGGCGGAGGCCCAAAAAAGAAAAAGAAAGGAAGAAACACATGAGCAAAGACATTTCCCGCAGATCATTTCTGAAAGGCGCTGCAGCGAGCATGGCCGGCGTCGCAGCCATGGGCCTGGTCGGCGCGCCCGTCCTCGCCTCGGCGGAAGAGAACTGGGATCTGGAAACCGACGTTCTGGTCGTCGGCGGCGGCGGAACCGGTGTCTCCGCAGCGGCGGAAGCGGCGGCAGCCGGTGTCAAGGTGCTGGTGCTGGAGAAGTCCGGCATTGTCGGCGGCACCTCCAACCTCTCCGGCGGCGTCATGCAGGCAGCCGGTACCAAGTATCAGAAGGAGTTTACCAAGTATCAGGACGATACGCCTGAGAACCACGCAGCGGTGTGGATCAAGGAAGGCGAAGGCCTGGTTGACGAGGAGCTGGTCAAGGATCTGGCCAACGGCGCTCCCGCGCACATCGACTGGCTGGCGGACACCTGCGGCCTGAAATGGACCAGCATCTACGGCCACTGCCACATCCCCTATGTCGAGGATGAGATCATGGCCGACCGTATCCACGTCTATGAAGGCGGCGGCGCTTCCGGCGGCGGTGTCATCTATGTTCAGGCGGTATGGAAATACGCCCAGGAGCAGGGCGCCGAGATGCAGATGAACACCGAGGTCAAGAAGCTTGTTCAGGATGAGAGCGGCACGGTCGTCGGCGTCATCGCCGAGCAGGACGGCAAGGAAATCCGCGTAAAGGCCAACAAGGGCGTCATCCTGTGCACGGCGTCCGTAGACCAGAACCGCGAGATGGCCAAGCGCCTCAGTCCGCAGCAGTATTATGATCTGGACAACGGCATCTGCCTGAGCGTGGCCACCGACACCGGTGACGGCATCCGTATGGGAATGGAGATCGGCGCCGACGTCGCAGGCTTCGGCGGCTGCATTGACTTCTGCGGCAAGACCGGCTTCGGCACGGACAACCGCACCCCGAACTTCCCGAGCTTCATCGTGAACCAGAACGGGTTCCGTTTCGTTTGCGAAGACACAACGTACGCCTATCACTACCGCGCCATCTATCAGCAGTGCGTCGCCCTCAACGGCCACACCTATATGATCTTCGGCAAGAGCTCCATCACCGATTCTCAGGCGGTGGCGAGCGGCTACGCGCCCTGGAGCAGTGAAGAAGCCGCTGACGCAGAGGTCGAGGCCGGCACCCTCTTCAAGGGCGAGACCATCGAAGAGCTGGCAGAGGCCATCGGCGTCCCGGCGGCCAACCTGAAGGCTCAGCTTGACCTGTGGAACAGCTATGGCGAGTCGGGCGAGGACCTGCAGTTCGGCCGTCTGACGGGCGTCGAACCCATCACCGGACCCTTCTACGCCTATCAGAACGTCGCCTATAACCTGGGCGCTCTGGGCGGACTGAAGATCAACGTCGACACCGAAGTCATCGATGTCAACGGCAGTGTGATCCCGCACCTGTACGCGGCCGGCCTGAATGCCGGCGGCTGGATCGGACCCTACTATCCCGGCAGCGGCACGGCCATCATCGGCACGGTCCACTGGGGACGCAAGGCCGGCGCCAAGGCAGCGGCGAACTGATCGGGCGAAGAACCCAATCGAATCAAGACAGAAACAAGAATCGGCGGGTGCCCGGATATCGGGCATCCGCCGGCCTTCTTCTCGGATGGTTTTGCACTTTTTTCTTGTGTGGCGCTCCTTTTTTTGCTATACTCAAATCAAAGCATATCGCAGAACCGGAAAACTTGCGGAGGAGGGCTGATTCTGATGAAAGATGTACAGGAAACCTGCCGGATTGCCGTGATTCAGGCGGAACCGGTGATGTTCGACAAAGCCGGCGGCCTGAAGAAGGCGCTGCGCTGCATCCGGAATGCTGCGGCGGAAGAGGCGGAGCTGATCGTGTTTCCGGAGCTTTTTATCCCCGGATACCCGATCGGCATGAATTTTGGCTTCAGCATGGGAAAGCGGACCGAAGCGGGACGGGCGGACTGGAAGCGCTACTACGACGCCTCCCTGATCGCCGGAGGCGAGGAGTTCAAACAGCTCTCCGACGCGGCGAGAGATGCCAAAGCCTATGTGAGCATGGGCTTTTCGGAACGGGACGCGGTAAACGGGACGCTCTATAACAGCAATGTGATCTTCTCTCCGGACGGAAGCTGGAGCGTTCATCGCAAGCTGAAACCCACCGGGACCGAGCGCGTGGTCTGGGGCGACGCCAACAAAGACTACTTCCCCGTGGTGGAGACCCCCTGGGGGCCCATCGGCAGCATGATCTGCTGGGAGAGCTACATGCCGCTGGCGCGGGTGGCCCTTTACCAGAAGGGAATCACGATCTACATTTCTCCCAACACCAACGACAATCCCGAGTGGCAGGCGACCATCCGGCACATTGCCATCGAAGGCAAGTGCTACTTCATCAACTGCGACATGGTGGTGCGCAAATCCTCTTATCCGGCGGATCTGGAGACCATCGATGATATCAAGGACCAGCCCGACATGGTCTGCCGGGGCGGAAGCTGCATCATCGACCCCTACGGGCATGCGATGATGTCGCCGGTGTGGGATGAGGAGACCATCCTTTACGCCGACCTCGACATGACCCTTCCCGCGGCCTGCAAGATGGAGCACGACGCCGTCGGACACTACTCCCGTCCGGATGTGCTGGAGCTGATTGTCCACGAGTAGGGCATCAAGAAAACAGAGAATCGAGATCCCTGACGTCATGCCGAGCAGAAGCTCGATGCTTCGCGGCTTCCGGGCCG
>CAMKEK010000076.1:0-6716 GCA_946411545.1 uncultured Clostridia bacterium | reverse complement strand
CCGGTGGCCTCGGTGTACTTCGCGGCGAGAGCCTGTGCGGTCTCATCCAGCTCCGGCTTGAAGTTCAGCCAGTAGACGGAGCCGTCGTTTGCTGCGGATGCAGCGGGAACTGCCAACGCAAAGATCATGACCAGCGTCAGCGCAAGTGCGAGAATTTTTTTCATGTTTGTTCTCCCTTTCATAAGAATATAAATTTTATTTTCAAACCCTTCGGGTCTAAAAATCAATGGATTCTTCTCTCTGTTTCTCCCGCCTGCGGCGGGAGAAACAGGTCTTTTATTTCGGGCTCAAAAATCATATGCTTCTCACCGAGGCGCCCTCTCTCAGGGGCGCGTCCAGGAGCTTGTGGCGGGTGTAGGCCGGATCCTTCAGCATGTTCATGAGGATGCAGACGCTTTCTCTTCCCATCTCCTCGGCCGGCTGGATCATCGTCGTAAGCGTCGGGATGGCGTATTCCGAGACGTTCAGGCCGTCAATGGCGATCACCGAGACATCCTGCGGGATGCGCTTCCCGTGATCCTCCAGCGCCTTCATGGCCGCCATCGCCGTCGTATCCGACAGCATAAGCAGGGCGGTAAAGTCCTCTGTCCGCTTCAGCAGTCTGCAGGTCCCTTCATAGGCCTCCGGCATCTCAAAGCAGCCGCCGGTCTCCTCGACGAGCGTCTCATCCGGCTCGATGCCGTTTTCCCGCAGCGCGTCCTCAAAGCCCCGGTAGCGCAGCTCGCTGATGGAGCGGTCGTTCCGGCTCGGAATGACGGCGGCGATGCGGCGGTGTCCCCGCCGGATCAGCTCTTCCGTCGCGCGGTATGCCGTGGCATAGTCGTCGATGGAGACGGAGGAATAGTCCTTCTCGTCCAGACTTCCGAAGTAATTGGTATAACTGCAGCAGACAAAGGGAATCCCGATCACCGAGAGCTCCGAGGGGGTATAGTCAAAGCGCCCGCCCAAAAAGAGCAGCCCCTGAAGCTTCTTTTCCCGCTCAAGGATGGCCCCGGCATTGACCTCGTCCGCATCCGAGCCGATATAGTGCAGCACCATGGTATAGCCGTAGCGCTCAATCTCGTCCGAGACGGTCTTCAGCACGGAAGAGAAAAACAGGTTTCCGTTCCCTCTCACCACCACGCCGATGGCGTCCGACCGGGTTTTCACCAGATCCCGCGCACTGTTGTTCGGGATGTAGGCGCAGCGCTCCACCTCGTCCAGTACGCGCTGTCGCACTTCCTCACTCACGTCCGGGTGATGATTCAGCACACGGGAAACCGTACTCACACTCACACTGCAGTTTTTCGCAATGTCCTTGATCGTCATATCCCTCACCCGACTATTCTGCCTCTCGGCGAACCGAAGTGCCCGTTGATCTCCCCGTCGGAAGCGGCGGGAGATTCTTCATCCGGCAATCGGTTTCGTCAGGCTGTAGATCAATCCTACTTTGAAAACGTCTCCGGAAACGATACCGGAAACGTTTCCAGTCTCTTTATTCACAGTTTAGCAGTCGATTTTATTCTTGTCAACGAAAACAATGCGCCGAAGAAAAACTTCGGCGCCTTGCCCATTTTTATGCTTTATTTTTTGTGCATTTTGCTCAGGTTCAGATTCACTCCGCGAGATCCGCATAGCGGTACATCGGCTCGCCCTTCTCGTTGACCGAGACATTCGTGAGGCGGGGATTCCACAGGCAGATATACACCTGGGTGGCGACCGGGATGACGTAGAAGTTCTCTCCTACCAGCAGCTGCTCGGCCTGATGGAGCAGGTCGTTGCGCTCGTTCTGGTCCGCGGTCTCGTTGGAGGCCTCGATCAGCGCGTCGTACTCAGGGCTGTTGACCCCGTTGTAGTTGCCGCCGGAATAGGAGGTGTAGAGATCGAGGTAGTTGATCGGGTCGTTGAAGTCGGCGGTCCAGCTGTGGCGGATCAGGTCGTAGCTGCCGTCGGCGCGGGTGCTGGAATAGACCTGGTCCTCCACGCCGTTGAGCTCAATGTTGATGCCGAGGTTCTGCTTCAGCTGTGCCTGGATGGCCTGGGCGAGAAGCGCGTCCTTGTCACTGTTGGGATAGGTATAGGTCAGGGTCGGGAAGCCCTCGCCGCCGGGGAAGCCGGCCTCGGCCAGAAGCTCCTGGGCCTTCGCGACATCCTCGGTGAAGAGGGGCTCGCGTTCCTTGGAGAAATACTCGGAGGAGGCGTTGGACATCATGAACTCCGCCACATAGGACGTGGAGGGGATGTAGTCCGCGCCGATGACCGCGCAGATCTCTTCGCGGTTCATGCCCAGGGCGATGGCCTCACGCACGCGCACGTCGTCCAGCGGGGCCACGCTCAGGTTCGGGAGGATGAACTTCGAGGTGAGCATATTCCAGATGAAGAGCTCCTCGGAGCCTTGATAGGCCTCGCCGATGTAGTCGGGCAGACCTGTCGCCACGTCAACCTCGCCGGTCTGGTACGCGGCAAGCAGCGCCTGCTGGTCATAGATCAGATAGACGTTCACGGTGTCGATGTTCACCGCGTCGGCGTTCCAGTAGTTGGGGTTTTTCTTCAGGAAGTAGTGATCGCCGTCGACATATTCCGTGAGGTAATACGCACCGTTTCCGAGGCTGGTCTCGGGGTTTTTCCACCAGGACGGATCTTCCAGGGTGGCAAGTCCGGCCTTGGAGGGATAGAACGGGCCCACGGTCAGCAGGCTCGTGAAGTAGGTGCAGGGTGCCTTCAGCGTAAACTCCAGCGTGTAGTCATCCAGCGCCACCGCCGCCACATCCTCAAGGCTTCCCTCGCCGCTGCGGGCTTCCTGGGCGCCCACGATGGGATAAAGGACGCTGGCGTAGATGGACATGCCGTTGTCCGGGTTCAGCGCGCGCTGAATGGTGTTGATGAAATCCGCCGCCGTCACCGGGGAGCCGTCGGACCACTTGCCGTTTTCGCGCAGGTGGAAGGTCCAGACCAGGCCGTCCTCGGAGACCTCGTAGCTCTCCGCGGCCTCATAGACCACATTTCCGTCCTCGTCGAAGCGGATCAGCGGATCGACACACATCTTGCAGTATTCGGTCCACATGTCGATGGCGATGCCCGCGGGGTCCAGATCGCCTGCGCCGGAAAAGGTCGCGATGTTCAGGACCTTCTCCGCACCCTCGGCCGAAGCACAGGTCATCGGTGCGGCAGCCAGAGCCAGAACCAGCAGAACTGCAAGGATTTTTCTGACACGTTTCATTTTGTTTACCTCCGTTTCAAATATGTCAACGGGGACGCTCCCCGATGAACACTCACAGGAAACACGCCACCTGACGTCCGCCCGCATCCTTCAGCGGCGGCACCGTCTCCCGGCACTCCTGTCTGGCGTGCGGGCAGCGCGGTGCAAAGGGGCAGCCGGCCGGAAGATGGATGGGGCTCGGCACCTCGCCCTCGGGAAGCTGCGGATGCTGCCGGCGGGCCTGTACCGGATCCGGAATCGGGATCGCGGACATCAGGAGCTTCGTATAGGGGTGGATCGGGTGCTCACAGATCTCATCCGCCGGTCCGATCTCCACCAGCCCGCCCATATACATCACGCCGATGCGGTGACTGATATGCCGCACCATGGTCAGGTCGTGGGCGATGAAAAGATAGGACAGCCCCTTTTCGTCCTGGATTCGCTCCAGGAGGCTCACGATCTGCGCCTGGATGGACACATCCAGCGCCGAGATCGGCTCGTCACAGACGATGAACTCCGGTTCCAGCGCCAGCGCCCGGGCGATGCCGATGCGCTGTCTCTGTCCGCCGGAAAACTCGTGCGGATACCGCCGGATGTGATCCGGCTTCAGTCCCACCGTCTCCAGCAGCTCCTGCACCCTCTCCCGCTGTTCGGATTCGCCGTGGGTCCGGTAGATCTCCATCGGCTCCGCGATCAGCTCTCCCACCGTGAAGCGCGGGTTCAGGGACGCGTACGGATCCTGGAAGATCATCTGCATGCGGCGTCTCCACGGCCGCATCTGATGCCGGCTGAGCCCGGTGATATCGGTTCCGTCGTACCAGATGCGTCCGGCGTCCGGCTCCCAAACCTTCAGGATCGTCCTGCCCAGCGTGCTCTTGCCGCAGCCGGATTCCCCCACGATGCCCAGGGTTTCCCCCTTCGCGATTTCCAGCGTGACGCCGTTGACCGCATGGATCAGCGTTTTCCGGCCGAGGCTTCCGGTCCGGATCTGAAAATGCTTCTCCAGCCCCTCGACGCGGATGACGGGTTCAGTCATGGCGCTCACCCCGCTCTCTGTCCTGCGCCGCCGTGAGCTCCGCCGCCTTTTCTCTGCACCAGAGCCAGCAGGCCGCGCTGTGCTCCCCGCCGAAGGCGGTCTCCGCCGGGAAATAATCCCGGCAGATCTTCATCGCGTCGACGCATCTTGCCGCGAACGGGCATCCGGTCCCCAGGTGCAGCAGGTCGGGCGGCGTACCCGGGATGGACGTAAGCGTGCCCCGGGCGCTCTTCCCTCCGGAAGCGGTCCGGCGGGAGACGCTCTTCAGGAGTCCCGCGGTATACGGGTGCTTTGTTTCGTAAAAGATCTCATCCGCGCTTCCGGTCTCGCAGACCTTTCCGCCGTAGAGCACCGCAATGCGGTCGCAGAGCGACGCCACAACCCCCAGGTCATGGGTGATCATGATGACCGCGGTCCCGTTTTCCCGGGCCAGCCGCCGGATCAGCTCCAGGATCTGCGCCTGTACGGTGACATCCAGCGCCGTGGTGGGCTCGTCGGCAATCAGCAGCTGCGGCGATGATGCCAGGGCCGAGGCGATGATCATGCGCTGTCTCTGCCCGCCGGAAAACTCGTAGGGATACTGCTTCATGCGCCGCTCGGGCTCCGAGATGCCGACTTTGCGCAGCATCTCGACGCCGCGCTGCCAGGCCTCCTTCCGGCTGCATGTTCCGTGCGCCGTGAGGCCCTCGGTCAGCTGTGTCCCGATGGTGAGCACCGGGTTGAGGTAGGTCATCGGGTCCTGAAAAATCATCCCGATGCGGTTGCCGCGGATGGAGCGGAGCATGGCCTCGTGCTGCCGCAGCGCGCCCCGGCCCGTGAGGCCCACGGGCGAGAGCTCCTGCCCGTCGAAAAGGATGCTGCCGCTGTCGATCTGTCCGTTTCCCGGAAGCAGTCCCAGGCAGGAGAGCATGCTGACGCTCTTGCCCGAACCGCTCTCCCCCACGAGGCCGAGGATCTCTCCCCGGTTCACGTGGAAACTCACATCCCGCAGGGCGCGGACTTTTCCCTGTGCCGTGTCGAAGGACACCGACAGGTTCCGGATATCCAGGAGGCGTTCCGTCATGCTCGCCTCCCCCTCGGGTTCAGGGCCGTCTCCAGCCCCTCTCCGATGAAGTTCAAGGAGAAGATCACGATGCAGATCACCAGCACCGGCCAGACCATCTGCATGGGATAGACGTTCATAAGCATCCTGGCGTCCTGAGCAAGCGTTCCAAGGCTCGCCATGGGAGCGGAGATGCCGATGCCGATAAAGCTCAGGAAAGCTTCGTTGAAGATCGCCTGCGGGATCATCAGCGTCACCGTAACGATCACCGGCCCCAGGCAGTTGAGCAGCAGATGGCGGAAGAGGATCCGCTTTCGGTCCGCCCCGATGACAAAGGCCGCCACGGCAAATTCCTGCTCCTTCAGGGTCATGACCTGGGACCTTACGATCCGCGCCATGTTGACCCAGCCGTTGACACAGATGCCCAGCATCACGCTGTAGACGTTGGAGCCGATAATCAGCATCAGCAGGATCATGTAGATCATGGCCGGCACGGCATAGATCACATCGACAATGCGCATCATGATCATGTCCGTCCGCCCGCCGACATAGCCCGCGATCCCGCCGTAGAGCACCCCGATCACAAGGTTCAGGGCCGTGGAGGCAAAGCCCACCATCAGGCTGACCCGCGTCCCGTACAGGACCCGGGTAAAGATGTCCCGCCCCATCTGGTCCGTGCCGAAGAGATGGGCGGCTGAGCTCGGCTGGTTGCGGGCCATGGCGTCCATCCCGTCATAGGGATACGGCGACAGCCGCGGTCCGATCAGGGCCGCCAGAATAATCAGCGCCAGGCAGATCAGGCCCATCAGGGCAAGCCGGTTTTTTGAAAACGCGTCCCAGACATTCCGTCCGAAGGATCTGGATTCCATCGCAATGAACTCCGTATCCCGGTCCTCCGGCGGCAGCGGGTCAAAGTATTCTTCGGGTTTCAGCATCTTATTCGTTCTTCCCGTTCATTCTGTCAGTTTGATTCTGGGGTCGATGAGTGCGCAGAGCAGGTCCGCAATCAGGTTGCAGACGATGATCAGCGACCCGATGAAAATCGTAAGCCCCATGACCACCGTATAGTCGCGGTTGGACACCGCCGTGACGAACTCACGGCCGATGCCGGGGATGGTGAAGATCGTCTCCACCACGAAGCTTCCCGTCAGGAGAAAGGCGATCATCGGCCCCGCCGCGGTGATCACCGGGATCATCGCGTTTTTCAGCACGTGCAGCATGGTGATGCGCCGGGGGGCGAGGCCCTTGGCCTTTGCCATCACGACATAGTCCTGCTGCATGGCCTCGGAGAAGCTGGTCTTCACCAGGCGCGCGATCTGCGCCAGGGGATAGACCGCCAGCGCCGTCACCGGCAGCACATAGTGCATCGGCGTCCCCAGGCCCAGCACCGGGAACAGCTTCAGGCGGACGCCGAAGACCAGCATCAGGATCAGCGCCAGCACATAGTTCGGCACGCTGAT
>CAMKEK010000075.1:0-6766 GCA_946411545.1 uncultured Clostridia bacterium | reverse complement strand
TCAAAGAAGCTGAGAAACATCTCTCTCAATTCGTTCAGTCCGTAGTTTTTCATGTTTTTTCCTCGTTTTCCGTCAAAGATTCGCTGGGTTATCCCCATTTGCTAACTGTGTATCTGCCGTCTTTTCCCAATTCCGGTGAGAAACGCGGCACAGGCGTTCATCGATCCCGGCGCCGGTTCAATAATCCTGTGTTGCGACGAAGGCGTTGAATTCGTTCTCGTCGTTGAAGAAGCGGTGGTGTCCGGTCTCGGTATCCAGGGCGTAGTAATAATAGTCTGTCTGGCTGGGATTCAGCGCGGCAATAATGCTCATCAGGCCCGGATTGCAGATCGGGCTCGGCGGCAGGCCCTTATAAACGCGCGTGTTGTATGGGCTCTTCTCCTTCAGCATTTCACCCGTAGGCGCTCCTTCGTGGTCCTGATGGACATAAAGGATGGATGCGTCGATGCCAAGCTGCATGTCCGCGTGCAGGCGGTTGTAGATGACCGAGGCGATGGTTGCGCGCTCATCATCATCCGCCGCCTCCTTCTCGATCATGGAGGCAATGGTCACGATGTCCCGCAGGCTTCTTCCGCTGTCCTGGATCTGTGCCAGAAGATCGTCCGTAAGCTTGCTGTTGAACTGCTCCAGGAACTTGTTGATCGCACTGGAGGCCTGCATGTTGGCATAGAAGTTATAGGTTTCCGGGAAGAGGAAGCCTTCCAGGCGCACCGCGTCGATGGGCTCGTCGTCTTCCGCATTCTCGATGAAGCTGTAGTTAAAGTGCGCGGTTTCCGCCGCCTCCATCAGATCCTCGTAGCTTGCCACGCCGCTGCGCTCCAGGCGCACGAAAATCTCGCGCATGGTCATGCCTTCAATCAGCGTCACGTTTACCGTCGTGGCAGAGCCCGCGTTCGGGCGCATATTCTGAATCAGCGCGCGGTAGTCGAAGGTGGACTGGAGCTGATATTCCCCCGGACGTACCTTCTCATCCGCATGGGCCATACGGCAGTAGAATTCAAAGAGCCAGCGGTATTCAATCAGGCCTGCCTGTTTGAGCGTGTTGCTGAGGTAGCTGATGTCCGCATGGCGGACCGTCTTGCGTCCGGTGACATTGCCGCTGTCGTCCGTGGTCTCCACGACCTCGGTCTCAAAGATACTGTCCGGCAGGACCACCGTGGCGGTGAATCCCTCTTTGTTGAGGGCAAGCATGTCGCTTGCCGCCATCCAGCCAAGGCAGGCCAGAATAATGCTGATACAGAGGACGAACACCGCATAAAGCACCCCGCCGAGGCAGCCGCTCCGGGTATCCTCCCGGCGCTGAATCGGATGGTAGGGCGCGGTCGGGCCGTCCTGCGCTTCGGCTTCCGCCTCGTCGGCCCAGGCCCGCTCTTCCCGGGTCAGATGGCTGGTTCCGACCCGGATCTGGTCCAGCTTCTGAGACTGGGTGCGTTCCTTTTTCGCGTCCTCATGGATTTTAAATACCTGGTCGATGGCGTCGGTCTCTTTCGACATATCTCCATCTCCCCTTTCCAATGCGTGGGTTTTCTTCCGGTCTTACACCGCGATTCTGGAAAACACCTCTCCGATCTTCTCGTGAATTACGAGATTGGCATAGGAATCATACGGTGTCTCGCTCAGGTTCACCAGGACCAGTTTGTTTCCGCGGTAATAGCGGATCAGACCGGCCGCGGGATAGACGTTCAGGCTGGTCCCGCCGATAATCAGGATCTCGGCGTTGCGGATGAAGCGCACCGCGTCTTCCATCACCGTCTGATCCAGCGGCTCCTCGTAGAGCACGATGTCCGGCCGGATCACTCCGCCGCAGTCACATTTCGGCACGCCGGTGCCGTGGTTGATCACTTCCTGGGGCCAGGGCTTCCGGCAGCGGGAACAGTATGCCCGCAGGATGCTGCCGTGCAGCTCCAGGACGTTTTTGCTCCCCGCAGCCTGGTGCAGGCCGTCGATGTTCTGGGTAATCACGGCGCGGAGTTTCCCCGCCTGCTCCAGCTCGGCCAGCTTGAGGTGAGCCCGGTTCGGCTTCACGCCGTCGATGACCAGCTTTTCCCGGTGGAAGCGGTAATACTCCTCCGGATTCCGCTCAAAGAAACTGTGGCTGAGGATCTCTTCCGGCGGATACTTCCATTTTTGATGATACAGGCCGTCCACGCTTCGGAAGTCCGGAATGCCGCTCTCCGTGCTGACACCGGCGCCGCCGAAAAACACGATGTTGTCACTGGCCTGAACCCAGTCGTTCAGTGTTTTGATGCCCTGAATATCCACGTTGTTCCCCTTTCCTCAATACTGCCCTCCGGTCGGAGATTCCGAACCGGGATTATTCGATCAGCGCTACCGCGTGGGCCGCAATGCCGAGTCCCTCGCCGGTAAAGCCGAGTTTTTCCTCTGTGGTGGCCTTGACGTTCACCGCGTCCTCCTCGACCTGCATGGCCGCGGCCAGCCTGCTTCGCATCTGTGGGATGTAAGGGGCGAGCTTCGGCCGCTGGGCAATCACCGTCACGTCGACATTTCCGACGCGATAGTTCTTTTCCGTAAGAAGCCGGCAGACCTCCTTCAGCAGCTCAATGCTGTCCGCGCCCAGAAAGCGGTCATCATTGTCCGGGAAGAGGTGTCCGATGTCGCCCAGCGCCGCTGCGCCCAGAAGCGCGTCCATCAGCGCATGCGTAAGCACATCCGCATCCGAATGCCCCAGCAGGCCCTTTTCCCAGGGGATCTCCACCCCGCCGAGGATCAGCTTTCTTCCCTCGACCAGCCGGTGTACGTCATATCCGTGCCCGATCCTCATCGTTCTGCTTCCCTCCTGCGTTCCAGAATGCCCTGGGCAATCACCAGATCCTGCGGCGTGGTAAGCTTGAGGTTTTCCTCTTCCCCCTCCACGGCCTGGATCGTCATGCCGAGCCGTTCCACCGCCGTCGCGTCATCCGTAAAGGTCAGCCCCTTTTCCACCGCGTCGGTGAGCGCCGCCTTGACCACTTCGGTCAGGAAAATCTGCGGCGTCTGGACCCGAACCACACGCTCCCGGTCAAGGATGCCCGTCAGGGCGCCTTTTTCATCCACCCCGCGCAGCGTGTCCGTGCTCTTGACCACCGGAATCGCCGCAAACTGAACCCCGGCTCTTTGGATGCATGCTTCAATCAGCTTCTCGGAGACCAGAGGCCGCGCCCCGTCGTGGATCGCCGTCAGGCGGCAGTCCTTCTTCAGGGCCATCACTCCGGCCAGGGCGGATTCCGTTCTGGTTTTTCCGCCGCACACCACTGCGGAGACCTTGCTCAGGTTGTACTGATCACAGAGCGCCGCAATCTCCTCGATCCGGTCCGCCTTCGTGACCACGACGATCTCCTGTACCAGCGGAGACTGTTCAAACGCGTTTACCGCCCTGACCAGGACGGGCTGCCCTTCCAGCATCACGGTCATCTTGTCAAAGCCCATGCGCTGGGCACTGCCCGCGCCGAGAACTACCGCCGCGCAAGTCAGGGGGCCTTCTTCCTTTTTCAGGTGTTTGTATGCCGCAACCAGGTCCATCTTATGTTCTCCACTCCGTTCGTTCCCGGATCATCTCAGCTGACGCATCCGGTAGAAGTTCATCATGCCGTCCTTCATCTCATCCAGGTGCTTCAGCATCTTTCCCGCTCCGTAGGTGGCGCAGGAAACCGGGTCGTCCACCGGCAGCGTGCGGATGCCGGTGCTGCGTTCGATCAGGCGGTCCATGCCGTACACCAGGCTGCCGCCGCCGGAGATGATAATGCCGTTCTGGTCCAGGTCTCCCACGAGCTGGGGCGGTGTGCGTTCCAGCACCGCGTGGATCGCTTCGAGGATGTCGTTCATGGGCTCCACGAAGGCCTCGATCAGCTCGTTGGAGCTGACACGGACGGTCTTGGGCAGGCCGTTTGCCAGGTTGCGGCCCTTGACTTCCTCGATTCCCATATCCGGCCGCTGCATGACGCAGCCGATGTTTTTCTTCAGCTCCTCCGCCGCCGTGAGGCCGATGAGCATGTTGTATTTCTTTCGCACATATTTCACGATCGCTTCGTCAAAGCTGCCGCCGGCCGTCTTGATGGATTCGCATTCCACCACACCGCCGGCAGAGATCATGGCGATTTCCGTGGTTCCGCCGCCGATGTCGACAACCATGTGCCCGTCCGGCTTGCTGATGTCAACGCCGGCGCCAAGCGCCGTGGCCACACCCTGCTCCAGCAGATAGACCTTCCGTGCACCGGCTTCGATGGCCGCGTCAATCACCGCGCGCTCCTCAACGCCGCTGATGCTGCTCGGAACACAGCAGAGCACACAGGGCTTGAAGAGGCTGAAGGAGGTAATGCGGCTGACCAGTTCCCGCTGCATCTGCGCCGCCATCTCATAGTCCGAGATAACGCCCGCGCTGATGGGATGGATCGCGACAATATTTGCCGGAGTCCGCCCCAGCATCCTCTGGGCGTCCTGACCGACCTTCTGAATCTTTCCGCTGAATCGGTCCACGGCAACCACCGTCGGTTCACGGGCGACGATTCCCTTCCCCTGCTCAAACAGCAGGGTTGTGGATGTCCCCATATCAATGGCGATGTCTTTTTCAAATATCTGCATAATCGCTTTCTCCGTTCGATTCTGTAGTGAAGCCTCTGTCTTCTCTCTCGGTTCGGGCGAGGGTCAGGCCGGAAACCTGTTCCGCTCCTGCATTCAGGAGCTCCTTCGCCGCTTCGCTGAGCGTGGCGCCCGTCGTCACAATGTCGTCGACGAGCAGGACATGCTCCCCCGAAAAGGATGTCACCGCACGGTAGACACCCCGGACGTTTTTCTGCCGTTCCGCTATGCCGGAGGTTCCGGACTGCGCGGGATTGTTCCGGATTTTCTCCAGCGTTCTTTCACAGGGCAGGCCCTGCAATCTGGCCACTTCCTCCGCCAGAAGCCGCGCCTGGTCATAGCCGCGTCGGCGGAGCCGCTGCCGGCTGAGCGGGACCCAGGTCACCAGGTCGACCGTCAGTCCGTGCTCCCTCATGCAATCTGCCATCAGCTCGGCATAGATGCGGTAATACGCCGCCGCACCCTGAAACTTGTACCGGTGCAGAGACTGCCGCACATCCCCTGTATAATACAGCGGCGAGAGGCAAACCGCAAGCCCGGAAATCTTCCGGCTCTGCATTTCTTTCTCCGGTGCCGGAAGCTGTTTTTCACAGGCCGGGCAAAGCATCCTTCCGTCTGTAACAAGCCTTCGGCAAAAGGCGCATTTCGGCGGGTACAGAAGGTCCAGCAGGCGCTCTCCGAGCCGGTTCATTTCCCGCAGGCCTCACGGATGCGGATGCGCAGGGCGTTGTAGCGCCGGCTGGGGGCGACATTGTCGATCATGCGAAAGGCGATGTTCTCGTTTCCGACCATGATCAGGAGCTCCCGCGCCCGCGTCACCGCGGTATACAGGACCGTGCGGGTCAGAAGGCGCCGGGACGAATCCGTCAGGGCAAGAATCACGGCCCGGTATTCCGATCCCTGGGACTTGTGGACCGTAAGCGCCCAGGCGTGCTCCAGATCGCCCAGCGATTCAAAGTCATACTTCGCCTCGCGGCCGTCGAAGTCCACCGTCATCGTCTGCTCTTCGGTATTGATCTCCTTCAGGATTCCGATGTCGCCGTTGAAGACGCCAAGGCCGCTGCTTCCGTCCGCGCACTCCCAGAGCACGTTATAGTCGTTCCGGTTCTGGATCAGGCGGTCTCCCACCCGGAAGATCACGTCCCCGACGGGACGTTCCTTTTTCTCGGGCGCAGGCGGGTTCAGGGCCGCCTGAAGGAGCTTGTTCAGGGCTGCCGTGCCGCATTCGCCCTTTCTTGTGGGGGCAAGGACCTGGATCTCCTCCGGAGGGATCCGCATTTTTTGCGGGAGTCTGGTGCTGCAAAGCTCCACCACGGTCTCGGCGACGGAGCCGGCCTGCAGGCGCTGCAGACGGAAGAAGTCCCCCGCGTTCTCTGAGAGGTTCGGGTGCTCACCGCGATTGATCAGGTGGGCGTTGCGGACAATGCGGCTGCTTTCCCGCTGCCGGAAGATCTCCGTCAGCAGCACCGACGGCACCGCCTCACTGCGCAGGATGGCGGAAAACACATCTCCGGGCCCCACCGCGGGAAGCTGTGCCGCGTCCCCCACCAGCATCAGGCGGGCGGACGCCGGCAGCGCCTTCAGCAGCGCGTGCATCAGGCGGATGTCCACCATGGAGCACTCGTCAATAATCAGCGCGTCGCAGTTCAGAGGATCCTCTTCGTTTTTCGTGAAGACCAGATCCAGATTGTCTTCGGAGAGCTTTGCGCCCAGCATGCGATGAATCGTGGCGGCTTCCACCCCGGTGAGCTCCGTCATGCGCTTTGCCGCGCGCCCGGTGGGTGCGGCCAGCATCGTTCTGAGGCCAAGCCGGTCGTAGAGCTTCAGCACCGCACGCAGGGATGTGGTTTTCCCTGTCCCCGGGCCGCCGGTCACGGCGAGAATGCGGTTCTGCATCGCATAGCGCAGGATCTGCTTCTGCTGCTCGGCAAAACGCATGCCCTGCTCCGCTTCACATTCCTCGATCAGCTGATCCAGATTGAGTTTCCCTTCGGGCAGCTTCTGGACCATGGCGGCAATCCGCTCCGCGGTCTCCTTCTCGGCCAGGTACATGTCGGGCAGATAGCAGGCGTCCTGTCCGGCAATCGGATCGCGGACCAGGTCTCCCTGTTCCGCCATGTCCTCCATAACGGCGGAGATGTCCTCCTGCTCCAGCTGCAGCTGCTGAGCCGCCGCGGTGCAGAGCTTCGCC
>CAMKEK010000074.1:0-6836 GCA_946411545.1 uncultured Clostridia bacterium | reverse complement strand
TGCCGCGCTTCGGCAGGTGATAGCACTTGTCATCGGCGTTCCACCAGTCGGAGACCGCAGCGTCCATGGCGATCATGAAGTCCTCGCCGGGCTTGTAGCCGGCCTTCTCGATGCCTGCCACGAGAGCCTTCAGGGCGTCCTCATCGCTGGCCAGGTTCGGGGCATAGCCGCCCTCGTCGCCGACACCGGAGGGAGGAACAACCTTTTTCAGGGCGTGGAAGACTTCGGCGCACATCCGCAGAGCTTCATGGAAGTTCTGGGCACCGACGGGCATGATCATGAATTCCTGAATGTCGACGCTGTTGTCGGCATGGGCACCGCCGTTGAGGACGTTCATCATCGGGACCGGAAGGGTCTTGGCATTGACGCCGCCGATGTAGTTGTACAGGCTCTGGCCGGTGGCCTCGGCAGCGGCCTTTGCGCAGGCGAGGGAGACACCCAGAATGGCGTTGGCGCCGAGACGGGTCTTGTTCGGGGTTCCGTCGAGTTCGAGAAGGAGCTTGTCGATGGCGGTCTGATCCAGAACGTTCAGGCCGACAACCGCCTCGGCGATCTCGCCGTTGACGTTCTCAACAGCCTTGAGCACGCCCTTGCCGCCGTAACGGCCCTTGTCACCGTCGCGGAGCTCGCAGGCCTCGTACATACCGGTGGAAGCGCCGGAGGGAACGGCCGCGCGGCCGATGGTGCCGTCGTCGAGGGTGACTTCGACTTCAACGGTGGGGTTGCCGCGGGAGTCGAGGATCTCACGCGCCATGACATCAACAATCTCAAAATACTGCTTCATGTTTCAGTAATACCTCCTGTAATTTGGTGCATAGATTATAACCCAAAGCGGTATAAAAAGAAAGACAAAAGCATGAACTGTCAGCGAATTTGTCAAAAATGACGAATCTTTGGCAAAAAATATGAAAACACGGCTTCTCTCTTGTGCAGGAAGATTGCGCAGAGCGAAAAAGTGTGGTATGATGCGCGTTGAACTCTTCGTTTCTACAGGAAAGGCAGATAAAACATGAACAAACTTCGCCGCTTTTTACCGATTGTTCTTTTGATCCTTGTTCTGGCATTTTATCTCTATCCGTCCGGAGACAGCGCCGTCACGCCGTCTGCCCCTTCGGTTGCAGCTTCCACGGAAGCACAGAATCTCGCCGCCTCTTCCCCGAAGGCCTCCGCGAAGCCCGATCCCGCATCGGCAAAGCCGAAAGCAGATGCGCAAAAGCCTTCCGCGAACTCCGCTTCCGACGCGGAAGAGGAAGAGCTCCTTCCGGAGGACGGGAGCTATACCACCAAGGAAGACGTGGCGCTGTATCTGCATCAGTACGGCCACCTCCCCTCCAACTTCATCACCAAGAAGGAAGCGCGGAAAGCCGGCTGGCCCGGCGGCAGCCTGGAAGAGTACTTCCCCGGCATGTGTATCGGCGGCGATTACTTCGGCAATTATGACGGGAAGCTCCCCAAGGCCAAAGGCCGCACCTGGACCGAATGCGACATCAACACCCTGGGCAAACGGTCCCGCGGCGCGAAGCGCATCATCTTCTCCAACGACGGCCTGATCTACTATACCGACGACCATTACGAGAGCTTTACCCAGTTGTATTAAGTTTTGTATCCCCCCGCCTGCGGCGGGGGGATACAAGGTTAAAAGCCATTACAAACGCTTTACGCAGTTATGCAGTTATGCAGTTATCATGATAGAATCCATTCTGTCAACGAAATAGCTATCGTTGACAACGCCCGAAAAGACCGCTATGATGTGCAGGTGATCAAACACCTGCACATTTTTTCATGGGGGCTGGTATCATGAATCGCTTTCAAGCATTTCTGAAGCGGAAAAACATTGTCTTTTCCGGCAAACGTTACGGCATTGACGCCCTCGGGGCCATGGCGCAGGGCCTGTTCTGCTCCCTGCTCATCGGGACGATCATCCGCACCCTGGGCAGTCAGCTGAAGATTCCGTTTCTGGTGGATATCGGCACCTATGCGATGGCGGTTTCGGGCCCGGCCATGGCGGTGGCCATCGGCTATGCCCTGCAGGCGCCCCCGATGGTGCTCTTCTCCCTCGCGGCGGTGGGCTGGGCCTCCAATGCCGAAGGCGGAGCCGGCGGCCCGCTGGCTGTCCTCGTCATCGCCATCATCGCCGCGGAATTCGGCAAAGCCGTCAGCAAGGAGACCAAAATCGACCTGCTCATAACGCCGGCCGTCACCATCATCGTCGGTGTTGCGCTGGCCAAGCTCATTGCGCCGCCCATCGGCAAGGCCGCTTCCGCCTTCGGCATCGTCATTGACAACGCGACCCGGCTCCAGCCTTTCTGGATGGGCATCGCGGTCTCGGTCCTGGTCGGAATCGCCCTGACGCTCCCGATCTCGTCCGCGGCCATCTGCTCCGTCCTGCAGCTGACCGGGCTTGCCGGCGGCGCCGCGGTGGCGGGCTGCTGCGCCCAGATGGTGGGCTTTGCCGTGATGAGCTTCCGGGAAAACCGCTGGGGCGGACTGGTCTCGCAGGGGCTCGGCACCTCCATGCTCCAGATGCCGAACATCATCCGCAATCCCCGCATCTGGATCCCGCCCATCGTCGCCTCGGCCGTCACCGGCCCCCTCGCCACCTGCCTCTTCCGGCTGGAAATGAATGGGGCCCCGATCAACTCCGGCATGGGCACCTGCGGTCTCTGCGGCCAGATCGGCATCTGGACCGGCTGGGTTGAGCCCAGCGCGGAAGCCGCCGCCAAGGGGGCGGTCGCCATCACGCCCTCCGGCTTTGACTGGCTCGGCCTTGTGCTTATCTGCTTTGTGCTGCCGGCCGTGCTGTGCCCGCTTTTCAACACCGTCTGCCGGAAGCTCGGCTGGGTGAAAGACGGCGATCTCAAGCTGAGCTGACTGCAGCGCTCTGTCTGCGGCTTTTATGCTCCGCCCCTGCATCAGCTCGCTCCCTGACCCAAATCAATTCCGGATATCAAAACCGGCATCGCAGAAAACGCTTCTCTGCGGTGCCGGTTCGGTTTTTATTTGATTTCCCAGGATACGTAACGATAAAGCGGGTCATTTGATTTTGTGCTGTAGTTTAAAGAATCATATTCCATCTGATCCCGCAGCAGGGCATAGCGCGGGGCGTATCCTTTCCGCTCCTCCGAGTAGTAGGGCTGCTTTTGATACCACTCCAGCTTTTCCCCGGTGAGATTCGCCGCTCTTCTCCACGCGCCCTCAGAGCTCTCCCAGTACTCGTTTTCCACCTCACAGTCGGGGTGCAGCGCGCGGTAGTGATCCACCTGCTCCTGCGGCACCGGGCAGGAGATGAACGGGCCGAGGTAGAAGCGTTCCAGCTCCAGGTCATAGATCGGGCTGATGTCCTTCAGAAGGGGGCAGTGTCCCACGTTCAGATGCTTGAGGTTCTTGAGCCCGGCCAGCGGCGTGAGGTCGTCCGTGTGGGAATAAAAGAGCTCCAGATACTCCAGCTTTTCGCAGTCTGCCAGCGGGCTCAGATCACCCAGCGGGTTCATCGCGATGATCAGCACCTCGAGGTCCGGCAGATACCGTACAAAAGAGAGGTCCGTGATGTCCTCGTTGTGGCCGATGTCCAGGTACTTCAGTTTTGTAAAATACTTGAATTTCTCCAGATCGCGGTTTGTCACATTGCCGCCGACGGAAGGGCTGGAGGCAAGGATCCGGGTCGCGTCGGTGCGGGCGGTATACTGCAGGCCGAAGTTGATGCGCCAGACGACCTCGGTCTCCGGGAGCGCGTCCCGGATCTTCTCCATGTCCTCGTTCTGCACGCCGCAGCTGTCCATCACCAAACGCTTCAGGTTCGGCATGCGCTTCGCGGTTTTCAGCACCTCCTGCCAGCCGTCTCCGATCTTGATATAGCTGAGGTCGAGTTCCTCGTCCTCGAGGCTGAAGTCCACGCCGCAGAGGTTGAGCATCTCCGTCTTATCGCCGGAGGGCGCCTGCTTTGCCGCGCCGCAGCCCATCAGGACCAGCCCCAGGACCAGAAACAGCAGCAGGATCTTTTCTCTTCTCTTCATACCCTTCTCTCCCGTTTCTTACCAGCCGACATACTGCCAGGTCGGGTCGTTCCATTTCGTGCTGTAGAGCAGGCCGTCATAGCCCATCTGATCCCGCAGCAGGGCATAGCGCGGCGCGTAGTTCTGCCGCTCCTCGGAATAATAGGGCTGCTTCTTGTACCATTCCAGCTCTTCCCCTTCGAGGAAGGCCGCCCGGCGCCAGGCGCCCTCGGAGCTTTCCCAGCTTTCGTTGTCCACTTCACAGTCGGGATGCAGCTCGCGGTAGCGGTCCACCTGCTCCGGCGGCACCGGGCAGGAGGCAAAGGTGCCGAGGTAGAAGCGTTCCAGCTCCAGGTCATAGATCGGCGAGATGTCGGTCAGCTTCGGGCAGTGTCCCACGTTCAGATGCTTCAGGTTCTTGAGTCCGGCCAGAGGACTCAGGTCGTCTGTCATGGAATAGAACAGCTCCAGATACTCAAGCTTCGGGCAGTCCGCCAGCGGGCTCAGATCTCCCAGCGGGTTCATCGCGACGATCAGCACCTCGAGGTCCGGCATGTACCGGGCAAAGGACAGGTCCGTGATCAGCTCGTTGTGACCGATGTCCAGGTACTTCATCTTCGTGAAATACTTGAACACTTCGACATCCCGGTCGCCCAGCGCCCCGCCCACCGACGGGCTGGAGGCAAGGATTCGGGTCTCGTTCGTCCGGGCGGTATACGCCCCGCCGAAGTTGATGCGCCAGACGACCTCGGTCTCCGGGAGTGCGTCCCGGATCTTCGCCATATCCTCGTTCCCGACGGCGCAGGTGTCCATCAGCAGGGTCTTCAGATTCGGCATGCATTCCGCGATCTCCAGCACCTCGGGCCAGCCGTCGGCGATATAGCGATAGCTGAGGTCAATCTCCTCATCTTCCAGGGTGAGCGGTATGTCGTAGAGCGTAAAGCGATAATGCATCTTCGCCCCCGGAGCCGCCTCTTCCAGAGCACGGATCAGCTTCCAGTCCGGTGCGTTCTTTTCCTCGTCGCTGCCGAGCTCGATGGTTTTCAGATCCTTCAGGCAGGAAATGACGTCCAGATCCGCCCGGATTTTACTCTCCGGGACATTGGTCAGGTCCAGCTTTGTCTCGTCCAGGAGGCTGTCCTTCCCGAGAAGCCGGCAGTGATAGTCAAATTCCAGGTCCGGCCGGGCTTCCCGGAATTTCAGCGCGCCCGCCGGCGAGAGCCCGTCCTCGTCGCTGCCGAGATTCACCGACTTCAGCTGCGGCAGGTAGGCCAGGTTTTCCAGCGCTTCCTCCAGATCCGCATCCTTCAGCCCGGTCAGATCCAGCTCATGGGTGTCATTCTCCGCCGCCGTCCCGTTCGGGAAGGCAACCGTATACGCGACCTCCACCAGAGGATGCCGCTCTGCCCAGTCGGCGAGCTCGGCATAGCAGCTGCTCCCCGAAAAGTCCGCGGAGCCAAGCTGCTTGAAGCTGTCCAGCTTCTCAAGATCCTCCGGGGTAACCACGGCCGTGATGCTCTGCAGATTGTCCTTGACCGTTCCGCTGGAGAGCTCCACCTTCGCCGCACAGCCGCACAGCAGGAGCGCGGCCGCTGTCCCGAGAAGCAAAAGAAGCCTCCCCGGCCTGCGCCTCGCGCCGTTTTCCCTTCTTTCAGGCTCTGTCATTTCTGTCCTTTCCCATCCGGACGACCATCACGCCGTCCACAAGCTGCATGCATCCCTCCGCCGGATAGGTCGGAAGCTCCGCCACACGGGGATCCTCCTGCATTCGGTTCCACAGCTCCCAGTCCGCCATGACGGCGGGATTGTTCAGCAGATAGCGGAAATATGCCGCATAGATGTTATAGTTGTACGAGGCGGTGGATTTGACGATCGGCGAGGCCGTCTCACAGCCGGTGATGTCATAATAGGCTTCAAAACCCGGAATCTTCTCCTGAAGCTGATCGCTTACCCCCGCGAAAACCAGCGGTGTTTCACCGGGCACATAGTCCTCCCGCTCCTCCAGGCGCATCAGCACCCTTGTCATCAGAGACCGGGTTCCCTCCTGTTCCAGCTGCTTCTTGGTATAGACGACGTTCGCCGTCTGAATGTTCGCACAGAGCAGAATCAGCACAAGGACCGCCCCGATCCACCGGGTCACGCCGGACGTCCGATCCGCTTTCCTCTGCGTTCCTATAAAGCAGGGAAGCAGGCAAAGGACGTAAAGCAGCCAGAAGGAATACTTCATCAGGTCGTGCGCTTCCCCGGAAAAACTCAGCTGGGCCGTGTTCATTCCCACGGGCAGCAAAACGACAAGCAGGCAGAGCAGGAGCTTTTCCGTTCCGCCGGTTCTGCCCTTCCGCAGCCAGGTCAACAGGCCCCACAGGCCGAGAGCGGCCAGCAGGATGTTGAGCACCAGCACGGGCGCTTCGATGTGCGCATGCGCCGGATTCCAGAACGCCCAGGCCCAGGTCTGATACACCCGCCCGATTCTTCCGAAGATCGAGCGTGAGGCTTCCTGTTCCACACTGTTGTAGCTGTCCATGGCGAGGTTGATGCCCTTGAGCGAGCACATGAGCCGGACGCCAAGCCAGTAGAGCAGCGCACCGCAGCCCAGCATCGCGATCGCCCGGAGCCCTTTCCGGAAGACCGCAGCGGAGGATTCCCCCCGCAGCAGCGCGGCGATGCAAAGAAGCATGGCAAGCGTCACCGGGACCGAGACCATGCTCTGATACGTCCCCATGCAGCAGGCGGTGAGCATCGCGCCGAGCAGAGCCCCCGGCCAACCGTAACGGTCCCAGAGAAACACTGCGCCCACGCCCAGCAGAACCGCAAAGAGGTCCGCGTCCATCTCGTAGAGGTAGG
>CAMKEK010000073.1:0-6853 GCA_946411545.1 uncultured Clostridia bacterium | reverse complement strand
ATGGGTCCGACGCTTTTTGCGCGTCTTCTCGGCCTGACGGAGATTCAGACCGGCGTGCTGAACATCGTCTTCCGCGTGGCGGACGACCACGGCCTGCTCCTTCTGGATCTGAAGGACCTTCGTGCGATGCTTCAGTTTGTCGGGGACAACCGCGCCGAGTTCACCACCATGTACGGCAATGTCTCCGCCGCCAGCGTCGGCGCCATTCAGCGCGCGCTTCTTGCCTTTGAAGAAGAGGGCGGGGAACAGTTCTTCGGCGAGCCGGAGCTCGATATCCGTGACTGGATGCGTACCGGCAAGGAAGGCCGGGGATACATCAACATTCTCTCTTCCAAGCGCCTGATTCAGAGCCCGACGGTGTATGCGACCTTCCTTCTCTGGATGATGACTGACCTGTACGAAAAGCTGCCCGAAGTCGGCGATCTTGACAAGCCCCGCATGATCTTCTTCTTTGACGAGGCGCATCTGCTCTTCTCCGACTGCCCCAAGGCCCTGGTACAGAAGATCACCCAGATCGTAAAGCTGATCCGCTCGAAGGGCGTCGGCATCTACTTCGTCACCCAGAGCCCCTCGGATATTCCGAACGAGGTCCTGGCTCAGCTCTCCAACCGGGTCCAGCACGCTCTTCGTGCCTACACCCCGGCGGAGCAGAAATCCATCAGCGCCGCGGCAAAGGGCTTCCGTGTGAACCCGGCCTTTGACACCAAGACCGCCCTGACGGAACTGGGTGTCGGCGAAGCGCTTGTCAGCTTCCTTGACGAAGAGGGCATCCCGAATATCGTGGAACGCGCCTTTATCCTTCCGCCGCAGAGCCTGATGGGCATCGCGGATGAAAACGCCGTGAACACCTATATTCTCTCCGACGAGTTTGAGGTCAAGTACCGCGAGAGCTTTGACCGTGAGTCCGCTTTTGAGATCATCACCAAAGCGAACGAAGAGCTTGAGGCCCAGCGCATCCGCGAAGCCGAAGAAGCCGAAGCGGAGAAGGAGCGCCTGAAAGCCGAGGCCGAGGCCGAGAAGCAGCGCCTGAAAGAAGAGGCGGCTGCGGCAAAGCAGAAGCTGAAGGAAGAAGCGGCCGCCCTGAAAGCGGCGGAGAAGGAAGCCCTCGCCGCCGAAAAGGAAGCGCTGCGCGAAGCGGAGAAGAAGAGAAAGGCCGTCGAGAAGGCCGCGGCGGCGGCGACCTCTTCGGTGATGCGCTCGGTCAGCACCAATATCGTCAATTCCGTCCTCGGCGGAAAGAAGACCAGCGCCAAGACCATCGCCAAGCGGGCGGCGACCAATGCCCTGAGCTCTGTCATGCGCAACGGAAGCAGCTCGATCATCCGCGGACTGTTTGGCAACATCAAGTGAGTTTGTAAGAATGTATACCCCCGCCTTCGGCGGGGGTATACATGTGCCTTGAGGCGCGCGGACTGTTTGGCAATATCAAGTAATAAGACAGGGATCCCTGCCTGAACCAAGCACCCCGCCGAAGGCGGGGTGCTTGTAGCATTACGCGGGTTCGTAAACGATTAACCATCCCCCGCCTCCGGCGGGGGGATGGTTAGCATTTCAGGCAGGTTCGTAGCTTTTTCCGGTCTGGTTTCCCTCCGCGTCATAGTCGATGTCCTCCATCAGGGCCGGATCGACCCGACTGCGTTTCTTGACGGTCATGCCCTTGCCCTGGAGATTGAAAACCCAGATCTTATAACCCGGAAAGTCCGGATCCTCCTTGCGGAAGACGCCGGTCTCATTCAGCCGGCAGAACTTTGCCCGGCCTTCCGCAGTGTCCAGCAGATCGCCGGGACCGTTATAATACAGCGGATCCTGGGAAGCCTGTTTTTTGAACTCCTCCCAGTTTTCGTCAAGCGCTTTCATGACATCGTTCGGTTGAATCATGATGCATTCCTGCTCCTTTGAGATGTATTCCTTAACGAGATTCCTTGACGTTCTATCTCCCCGCCTCCGGCGGGGAGATAGAACTCACAGGGCAGTCAAACCCGTTAGGCAGTATCGTTTTTCCTATTATCCCGGATTCCGTCTGAAAAAGCAAGAGTTTCCTGCCGGCCGCGGGGATTATTTTACAATTCCTTTTCAAATGTGCATAGACAAGCCCTGTTTTGCGTGTTATAATCCCTCTGCTTTGAAAATAACAGCATTTCAAGATGCTTTTCTTACAAACACAGGAAGGAATGATCGACATGCCGAAACCGGTTGTGATTACCGCCGACAGTACCTGCGACCTTTCGAAGGATCTTCTGGACCGCTATGATATTCATGTGATCCCACTTACGATTACGCTGGGGGAGGATACCTTCCTTGACGGAAGCGGCTTCACTCCGCTGGAGATGTATGCCCGCTACCGGAAGGACGGAACCCTGCCGAAGACCTCCGCGGTCGGCGTGCAGGAGTTTATTGATTTCTTCTCGCAGTTTACGAAGGAGGGCTTCTCCGTCGTCCATCTGGACATCAGTTCGGAACTCTCCAACTCCTATAACGCCGCCTGCATGGCCGCGTCGGAGCTGGGCGGGGTCCATGTGGTGGATACGCGCATGCTCTCCACCGGCATCGGTCTTCTTGCCATTGAAGGCGCGGATTGCCGTGACCGGGGAATGGGCGCCCGTGAGATTGCCGAGCACCTTCGCGAGCTGTCCGGCAAGGTCCAGACGAGTTTTGTCCTGGACACGCTGGAGTTCATGTGGAAGGGCGGACGCTGCACCGGCGTTGCCGCGCTCGGCGCCAATCTTCTGCACCTGAAACCGGGCCTGGAGATGAAGGACGGTAAGCTGGTCGTCTATAAGAAATACCGCGGCAGCATCGAACATGTTTACAAGCAGTACATTCGCGAGCGCCTGGAAGGACGGAAGGTTCGCCCGGGCCACGTGTTCATCACCGAATCCGGCGAGGTCGAAGAGAGCACCCTGGAGGAGATCTACGCCCTGGTGCGCGAACTGATCCCCGTGGAGGAGATTCATCACACGCTGGCCGGCTGCACCATTTCGACCCACTGCGGCCCCAAAACCCTCGGCATTCTGTTCATCGAGGAGTAAGCGGGCTCCGGGCCAACAGTTTTACAGAACAGTGAGATTATTTCATGCAACTGGAAGAACTCAAGCTGATAACCGCAAGCAACATTATCAATCTCCGCACACGTGCGGGCATGACCCAGGCCGAGCTTGGGTACAAGCTCAATTATTCCGATAAGACCATCTCCAAGTGGGAGCGCGCCGAAGCGATTCCCGATGCCTTTGTCCTGAAGCAGATGGGGGAAATCTTTGGGGTTACGGTCGATGATCTGCTCAGCTCTCATGACGAGTGGAAACCGATTCCCACCGAGGAGCCCGAGACCGAAGAGGTCTCCTACAGTACCGGACGCATCATCGCCATCGCTATAGTCGGGGTCTGGACCCTGGCCCTGACGGCCTTTGTGGCGCTCTGGCTGGTCGGCCTCATCGTGTGGCAGGTGTTTGTCGTCGCGCTTCCGGTCTCCATCCTGGTGTATATGATTCTGATCTGTGTGTTTCACCGGAAACAGCATCTTCAACATGTCATTGCGGCCTTCGTCCTGTCGCTTTTTTTGGCGGCCTATCTGCTCGTGTATCCGCGCTACCATCCATGGCAGCTGTTCCTGATCGTGATTCCGGCGGAGATCATCGTGTACCTGAGCTGCAACCTGAAGAACCCGCCAAAACCCCTTAAAATCAAGCATTCTACAAATCGTAGAGAGAAACAAAACAACGGGTAGAGAAGTTTCCGCCCGTTGTTTTTGCTTTGTAGAGTGATTTTTCACGCGGACTGTGGTATGATAGGTCTAACGATCAGATTTGCATTGCTGTAAATTGCTGCAATGTATATGGAAAGGAACCGTTGCCATGAGTTATATTATCAGCTGCTGCTCAACGGCTGACCTGAGCAAAGAGCATTTCCAGTCCCGGGACATCCATTACGTCTGCTTCCACTACGCCCTGGACGGCGTCGAGTATCCGGATGACCTGGGGGAGAGCATTCCCTTTGATGAGTTTTACGACCGGATGTCAAAAGGCGCCGACACCCGCACGGCCCAGGTGAATGTCGCCGAGTATGTCGATTTCTTTACGCCGTTCCTGGAGGACGGAAAGGATATCGTCCACGTGAGCCTGTCCTCCGGCATCTCCGGCACCATCAATGCCGCCCGGAATGCCGCCGCGATTCTTCGGGAGCGCTATCCGGAGCGCAGAATCTATATCATCGACTCTCTCGGCGCCTCCTCCGGCTACGGCCTGCTGATGGATACCGCCGCAACAAAGCGGGACGAGGGCATGAGTGCCGAGGAACTGGCCAAATGGATCGAGGAAAACCGTCTGAAGGTTCACCACTGGTTCTTCTCCACGGACCTGACCTTTTTCGTCAAAGGCGGCCGGATTTCAAAGACCGCCGGTGTCTTCGGAGGCATGCTGGAGATCTGCCCGCTGATGAACATGGACAACCTCGGACGCCTGATTCCGCGCTTCAAGATCCGCACCAAGAAAAAGGTCATCCGCGAGATTGTCAAGAAGATGGAGGAGTGCGCCGAAGGCGGCCTGGATTACAGCGGAAAGTGCTACATCTCCATGTCGGCCTGCTATGACGATGCCCGCGCCGTCGCCGACCTGGTGGAGGAGCGTTTCCCGAAGCTGAACGGGAAGGTGGTCATCAACAACATCGGCACCACGATCGGCTCCCACACCGGCCCGGGAACCGTGGCCCTCTTCTTCTGGGGCTGTGAACGCATCGACTGATTGAATACATAATACCCCGCCCTCCGGGCGGGGTATTGTAATAGGAAGCAAAAGGGTCGAAGCCCTCGATCTGGTTCTTGTACCCCCGCCCGGAGGGCGGGGGTACTGTGCTTTCTTATTCCAAAGAAGCAAAGGGATCGAATCCTTCCCTCGACATGCTCGTGAAGCTCAGGCTTGAGGTCACGTGATCAGCCATCGACTGCCTTGCAAGGTCCGGAAGGCGCATGCGGATCGCCGACACCACCGCTGTGTGGTTGTACTTCACGTTCGAGAGCCAGGGGTTCTGGTCATTGGACTTCCGCCCGATGAACTCAAGCATGGATGCCTGGTAGCGGGTCAGATACGGACGGATCTGCTCATACGAGCGGCGGAGGTAGGCGTTTCCGCAGGAGTCTATGATCAGCTGGTGAAACGGCATGTCCGTGTCCCGCATGCCGCGGATGTCGTGCATCGTCACGCTGTCCCGGAAGGCATCCGAAAGGCGGGTCAGCTCGCGGATGGTCCGATCGTCCGCGTTGTAGGCGCAGAGATAGGCCGCCTCGCTTTCAACGGCGTTACGGACCTGATAAAGGCTGATCATATCCGGCAGACTCAGTTCCAGAACGAAGCTTCCCGCCTGCTCCGGCCGGTTTACCACGAAGCCGTTTTCCACCAGGCCCGCAATGGCTTCGGCCACCGGGGTACGCGAGATCCCGAGAATCGAGGCAATCTGGTTCACATTGAGCCTCGTGCCGGGGGAGAGCTTCAGACTGATGATTTCGTCATATAAAAGCTGCATCACCAGGTCCTTGAGTTTGGCCTCCGGCTGGGTGTCGATCATTTTCTGCAACTGGTAGCGATCCATCTTTTTTCACCGCCTTTGCTCCATTTTATCGCGTTTTGCAGTCTGCCGCAAGATGAAATTCCGCAAGAATTCATAAATTGGTCCTTTATCTCTTCCGGGTGAAACGATATAATCGGTGGCGGAATGAATAACCGCCTTTTCAGAGGCGGAACAGGGAAGTGCTGATTTATGACGATCGATCGGGTCGCAGTCAAACAGAACGCAAAGGAAATCATCCGTACCTCAAAGCCCAGCCTGATCACGGCCGGCCTGATCTTCACGCTGCTTGGCGTACTGATCAACTTTCTCTCGCTGCGCCTGACCGGTGTGGCCTATGACGATATGGCCGGGATTCTTCAGGCTTCGTCGGAGGGAAGGGCGGACGCGGCCATGCAGCTCATGGCGCGTGCCATGCCGGGACCGGGCGAATCGCTGATCGACGTGCTGCTTCATCTTGCGCTTTCGGTCGTGAGCGTCGGTTTTTCCATCTTCACCCTGAATTCCATCCGCCGGAATGCGCCGGACTACGGAAACCTTCTGGACGGTTTCGGCATGATGCCGCGCCTGCTCTGGCTGCTGATTCTGGAGGCGCTTTTTATCATGCTCTGGTCAATGCTGTTCGTGATCCCCGGGATAATCGCGGCCTACCGCTACAGCCTTGCGGTGTATATCATGATCGATCATCCGGAGCTCAGCGCCATGGACTGTATCCGGGAATCCAAACGAATGACCCAGGGCTTCAAGTCCCAGCTCTTCCTGCTTGACCTCTCCTTTGTTCTCTGGCTGCTGCTCAGCTCGCTGCCGGTGATCGGATATGCGGTTCAGGTCTACCTGACGCCGTACATGGAGACGTCCAAGGCGCTCTACTATGAACAGATCCGTGTGCAGGGGAGCGAGTGGCAGGTCATCTGACGCGGACAATTCAATCTTTTCATTTCCCGCAGGGAACCGCTCTGAAAAAATGAGCGGCAACCTGCGGTTTTTTGATGCTTTTATTGATTCCTGATGTGATAGAATAACGGTGGGAAGCTTCATGTTTTATGATTCGAAGGAAATAAAACGAAAATCAGATGCTTTTATGAAAAACCGTTGAAAAATCTTGACAAAAGTGCTATTATTAAGGTTGCATTATAGTGTCAAAATGAATGCAACTATATCTTGATCTTGTAATCAATGAAAGGACAATATATAGTCATGATGGATTCTCTTCTGAAACGGATCGAAAAGAGCAAGAAGGCACACGGCAGATGGATCGCCATGATTCTGTGTCTGTCGATGATCGTCTCTCTGGGGA
>CAMKEK010000072.1:0-6888 GCA_946411545.1 uncultured Clostridia bacterium | reverse complement strand
AAGAAGGTCATGGCCGGGGTTTCGAGAGGAGGGACCAAGGGATGATCCGGTTTCGAAGACTCTCTTCCCTGCTCCTCGCGCTGCTGATGCTTCTCTGCGTGCTGCCGCTGAGCGCCTGCCACGGTTCCCGGGACCGCGTGGCCTTTACGGTGCCGGAGAGCTTTGACCGTTCCAAGCAGCATGAAATCACCTTCTGGGCCAAGAACGACACCAACAAAACCCAGACGGCCATTTACCAGAAGGCCATTTCGAACTTTCAGGCCCTGTACCCGAACATCACGGTGAACATGCGGCTCTATACCGATTACGGCCGCATCTACAACGATGTCATCACAAACATCGCCACCAACACCACCCCCAACGTCTGCATCACCTACCCCGACCACATCGCCACCTACATGACCGGCTCCGACGTGGTGGTGCCGCTGGATGATCTGTTTGCCGATGCGCACTACGGTCTCGGCGGTTCGGAGCTTCTGTACGATTCCCCGACACAGGAAGAGATCATTCCGCAGTTTCTCAGTGAGTGCACCATCGGCGGTGTCCACTACGCCGTTCCCTACATGCGTTCCACCGAAGCCTGCTATGTAAATAAGACTCTCCTGGAAAAACTAGGCTATACGCTTCCGGAAACCCTGACCTGGGACTTTGTCTGGGAGGTCTCCGAAGCGGCCGCAAAGAAGGACGCCGACGGCAATTATCTTCTCAACGGTCAGAAGGTCATGATTCCCTTCCTCTACAAGTCCACCGACAACATGATGATCCAGATGCTCCGCCAGAAGGACGCAGGCTATTCCACCCCGGCCGGCGAGATTCTGATCTTCAACGACACAACCCGCGAGCTGCTCTCTGACATCGCCGGGCACGTGAAAAACGGTGCTTTCTCCACCTTTAAGATTTCAAGCTACCCCGCGAACTTCCTCAACGCCGGCCAGTGCGTCTTCGCGGTGGACTCCACCGCCGGCGCAACCTGGATGGGCTCGGACGCGCCCCTGCTGGACATCAGCGCCGACAAGGTGGTGGAGTTTGAGACGGCGGTCCTGCCCATTCCCCAGTTTGATCCCGAGCACCCCGCCATGATCTCCCAGGGCCCCTCCGTCTGCGTGTTCAATAAGGCCGACCCCCAGGAGGTGCTGGCCTCCTGGCTCTTTGCCCAGTATCTTCTGACCAACGACGTGCAGATCGCCTACGCCGAGACCGAGGGCTACGTCCCCGTCACCTCCAAGGCGCAGAACAGCGAGGAGTATCAGGACTATCTCCGCCGTGCGGGCGAGGACAATGATCTGCACTATGACGTGAAGATCGCCGCTTCGAAGCTCCTGATGGAAAATACCGCGTACACCTTCACCACGCCCGTGTTCAACGGCTCCACCTCCCTTCGCGACGCTGCCGGACAGATGATCGAAGAGGTCACCAAGTCCGTCCGCCGCAGGCAGACCGTGGACGAAACGTACATGGACAAGCTCTTTAACGATGTCAACGCGCTCTACCGCCTCGACCAGGTCAGCATCGCCGCCTCCGGCGGCAAGGCGGATCTCGGCCCGCTTCCGTCCACGTCTGTGGCGCTGCTCACGACACTGGGCGTCGTCTGGGTCCTGATCCTGGTGTATCTTCTCTTCGATCTGGTCCGCCGGAAAAAGCGGAAGGAATGAGGGCGTGTGCCGCCGTCGATTTTGACAACATTCCCTTGATTTTCGCACGATTTGGTCTATAATAATCCTGTTCCCTCGGGAATAGGATTATACCCTTCATCTGATACAAGGAGGAAAAACATGAAAAAGTATCTTGCACTGATTCTCGCACTGGTCATGGTGTTCGCCCTGGCCGCCTGCGGACAGAGCGCAAAGCCCGCCGCCACCGAGGCCCCGGCTGCCTCCGAGGCGCCTGCCGCCACGGAAGAGCCCGCCGCGGAAGAACCCGCTGCCTCTGAGGCCCCTGCCGCTGCAGAAGAGCCCGCAGCTGAGGAAGCTGCCCCTGCCGAAGAAGCGGCCGAAGCCCCCGCGGAAGTCGCCGTCATGAGCTATGCCGACTTCACCGCCGCCGCGGTGGACGATCCTGTCTGCGTCGAGACCTACGTCCAGGCCAAACAGGGCTGGTGGGAAGACAAAGCCACCGTCTACACCCAGGACCAGGACGGCGCCTACTTCCTGTACAACATGGCCTGCTCCGAGGCCGACTATGCCAAGCTCGTCCCGGGTCAGAAGATCCGCGTCACCGGCTATAAGGCCGAGTGGTCCGGCGAGATTGAGATCGTCGATGCCAGCTTCGAGCTGGTGGACGGCGACAGCTTCACCGCAACACCCGTGGATGTCACCGAGCTGCTGGGCAAAGATGAGCTCCTCGCGCATCAGAACCAGCTGGTCTCCTTCAAGGGCATGACCGTCGAGGCCTATGACGAGAGCGGCGCCGCTTTCGCCTACAAGAATGAGGCCGACAAGACCGACGACCTGTACTTCAAGGTCTCCAAGGACGGCCAGACCTACGAATTCTGCGTGGAGTACTACCTCTGCAACGAAGAGACCGAAGTCTACAAGGCTGTCGAGAACCTGAAGGTTGGCGACACCGTCGATCTGGAAGGCTTCCTCTACTGGTATGAGGGACCGAACCCCCACATCACCGCTGTGACCGCCGCCGCCTGATTCCGACCCGGTTTCAAGCGCTCGGATCGGATTCACCGGCCTGCCGCGTCATGCTGGCAGGCATAACGAGGCCCATGTGCAAAACGCACATGGACCTCATTTTTTGTCCGGAGCTGCATTCCGGATAGATGCATATTCGTTCTGTTTTGCGTCGCTTTACGCGTCCGCTTCAGCGGCCTGTGCGGCCTTCTTTGCTGCAACCTCGGATTCCGGGCAGTCATACTCCCAGTTCCAGGGATTCTTCCGGGTGACGCCGTCGGCGAAGGGGATGAAGATGGACAGAAGGCCGAACACCGCGAGGATCCAGCAGTACCACATGCTGCCGACCAGGCCGGCGGCCGAGAAGGTCTGTCCGGTGGTGGATGCCTGGGTCGCCAGGCTTGCCGCCACGACAAGCTGGGCACCGTAGGGGATGACACCCTGGAAGACGCAGGAGAAGATATCCAGCAGGGAGGCCGTACGCCGCGGGTCGACCTTGTAGGTGTGAGAGACCTCGCGCGCCATGTCTCCGGCGACGATGATGGCCACCGTGTTGTTGGCCGTGGCACAGTCACAGGCGGATACCAGAGCGGAGATCCCGACCTGGGCGGACTTGTTGCCCTTCATGACGCCGCGCAGCTTCTCGATGATCCAGTTGATGCCGCCGTTCTTTGCGATCATGGCAGACATGCCGCCGCACAGGAGCGTCAGGAAGAAGACCTCGTTCATGCCGCAGAAGCCGTCGTAAATGGCCTGGGCAAAGCCCGCAATGTCCATGGAGCCGGTCAGGATACCGATGACACCGGCCGCAAAAATGCCGATCACGAGAACGGCGAACACATTCAGGCCACACAGGGCCAGACCGAGAACAGCCAGATACGGAACAATCTTCAGGATGTTGTAGGACAGGTCGCCCAGGGGTGCGGCGCTCTCCGGCCGGCCGAAGACCAGCAGCAGAATAAGCGTGATCACCGCAGCGGGCAGCGCGATGAGGAAGTTCACGCGAAACTTGTCCCGCATCTCAACACGCTGGGAACGGGTGGCGGCGATGGTGGTGTCGGAGATCATCGAGAGGTTGTCGCCGAACATTCCCCCGCCGACTACCGCCGCAATGACGATGGTGGTGGAGAGATTTCCTTTCTCCGCCACGCCGATGGCGATGGGAATCAGGGCCGAGATGGTGCCCATGGAGGTGCCGGTAGCGGTGCCGAAGAAGGCCGCGATCACAAACAGGCCGGCCGCCAGCAGGGCGGGCGGCACCAGGGCGAGACCGAGGTTGACGGTGGCATCCTTGGCCCCCATGCTGCCGGCAACATTGGCAAACGCCCCTGCCAGCATGTAGATCACCAGCATGGTCAGGACATCCACATTGCCCGCGCCTTTGGCAAAAGTCTCAAACTTCTCACTGATGGAGCCTTTTCCCATACAGAACGCAACCAGAACCGCAAGGAACATGGCCGTGACCGACGGGAACATGTAGAAGGCCATCTCCTCTCCCCTGGCCTGGTAGATCAGGCCGGCGCCGAGGTAGACCACGATGAAGACCAGGAACGGGATCAGTGCAATCCCGCTTTTTTTCGTACTTTTCATGACTCAATTTCTCCTCTTTTCTTCTTGATGCCCGCGGGCAGTTCCGAACCGGGTTTCCTCTGTCATCCGCGTCAGATAACCCTGCACGGCGCCGTGAGGCATCAGCCCGAAGATACACGACCCACCGCGTTTTGTCAATAGGCTCTGCAGCTCCGATGCCTGTCTGGCATCCCTGGGGCTTTCTGTTTTCAGGCCCCGGGATCCGGCAGTCTCCGAACGTGGGGACGGCATGACCCGAAGGTCATGCCGTCCCGATAAAACCGTTTTAATTCTGTTTGATAATGCTTTCTGCTCCGATTTCCGGATCAGTCCGCCATGGCCTTGTAGGTGGCGTAGCGTTTGGCACACTGCTCCTCGGCCGCCTTGAAGAGAACCTCGGCGCGCTCGGGGAAGGTTCTGGTCAGGGCTGCGAAACGGACCTCACCCATCATGAACTCACGCAGCTTGCCGTTGGGCTCGCGGCTGTCGAGGATGAAGGGGTTCTTGCCCTCATCGATGTTCTCCGGGATGTAACGGAACAGCGGCCAGTATCCGCACTCCACCGCCAGCTTCTCTTCGAGCTGGGCCTTGCCCATGCCGTTGGAGATGCCGTGGTTGATGCAGGGGGCGTAGGCGATGATCAGGGACGGGCCCTTGTGCGCTTCGGCTTCCTTCAGCGCGGTGACCAGCTGCGCCGGGTTCGCGCCCATGGCGACCTTCGCCACATAGACGTTGTCGTAGGCCATCGCGATTCTTCCGAGATCCTTCTTGGCGGTCTCCTTGCCGGCGTTGGCAAACTGTGCCGTGGCGCCGATGGCGGTCGCCTTGGAGGCCTGTCCGCCGGTGTTGGAATAAACCTCGGTGTCCACGACCAGAATGTTCACGTCGATGCCGGAGGCCAGGACGTGATCCAGTCCGCCGTAGCCGATGTCATAGGCCCAGCCGTCGCCGCCGTACATCCAGATGGCTTTCTTGACAAGCGCGTCGGTACGGTCCTTCAGGAACTGAACATCCGCGCTCTCGTCCTTGGTCGCGGCGAGCACGTCCTTCAGGGCGTCGGAGACCTCTCTGGTCTCATCCGGGTCGTCGCCCTTCTCCAGCCATGCCGCGAGGGCCGCCTTCAGGGCTTCGTCCTCGGTAGCTTTCAGCGCGGCTTCGGCGTGCATCTTGGTCTGGCGGCGCATCTGGGCAACCGACAGATACATGCCCATGCCGTACTCGGCGTTGTTCTCAAACAAGGAGTTGGAGGGGGCGGGGCCGTAGCCCTTGGCCGTCTTGGCATAGGGGAAGGCCGGGGTGGACGAGCCGACAACGTAGGTGCAGCCGGTGGCGTCCGCGATGTACATTCTCTCGCCGAAGAGCTGGGTCATGAGCTTCATGTACGGGGCCTCGCCGCAGCCGGCGCAGGAGCCGTTGAACTCATACAGCGGCCGCTCGAACTGGCTGCCCTTGACGGTGAACTTGTTCATGGGGTTCTTCTTTTCGGGCAGGCTGATGAGGTAGTCCCAGTTGGGCTGTTCGTGCATCTGGCTCTCCAGCGGCTCCATGACGAGGGCCTTGTTCTTCGCCATGCAGACGTTGGCGCAGGAGGAGCAGCCCTGGCAGTCCACCGGATCGACCTGGATGCGGTAGGTGTAGCCCTCGAAGCCCTTGCCGACAGCCTTGTTGGTCACCATGCCCTCGGGGGCGGCGGCCTTCTCTTCCTCGGTCAGAAGGAAGGGACGGATGGCGGCATGCGGGCAGACAAACGAGCACATGTTGCAGCCGATGCAGTTCTCGGGAATCCACTTCGGCACGTTCGTGGCGATGCCGCGGCGCTCGTACTTGGAGGTCTCCACCGGGGAGACGCCGTCGGCATAGTCCATGAAGCTGGAGACGGGGATCTTGTCGCCGTACTGGTTGTTCACCGGGATCTGGATCTCGCGGATGTACTTGGGCAGGCTCGGATCGATGACGATTTCCTCATCCTTCAGATCCGCCCAGGCCGCGGGCACCTGAACCTCGTGGACATAGTCGAGGCCGGCATCCACGGCGGCGCAGTTCATATTGACGATCTTCTCGCCCTTCTTGGAGTAGGTCTTCACGATGGCCTGCTTCATATACTCCACAGCCTCGTCGATGGGCATGACGCCGGAGAGCTTGAAGAAGGCCGCCTGCAGCACGGTGTTCGTGCGGTTGCCGAGGCCGATTCTCGCAGCGATGTCGGTGGCGTCGATGGTGTAGAACTTCAGGCCCCGCTGGGCGATGATGCGCTTGGCCCGATTGGGCAGATGCTCTTCAAGGCCCGCCATATCCCAGTCGGTGTTCAGCAGGAAGGTGCCGCCTTCTTTGATCTCGCTCACGATGTCAAAGCTCTTCATGTAGCTCTGCTTGTGACATGCCACAAAGTCCGCCATGGTGACGTAGTAGGTGGAGCGGATGGGCTCATGGCCGAAGCGCAGGTGGCTCTTGGTTACGCCGCCGGACTTCTTCGAATCGTATTCGAAGTACGCCTGGGCGTACTGGTCGGTGTTGTCGCCGATGATCTTGATGGAGTTCTTGTTGGCGCCGACGGTTCCATCCGAGCCGAGGCCCCAGAATTTGCAGGAGATGATGCTCTTGCCGGAGGTGACGATGTTCTCGCCCACCGGGAGGGAGGTGAAGGTTACGTCGTCGTTGATGCCGACGGTGAAGTGGTTCTTCTGCTCGCCGCTCATGTTGT
>CAMKEK010000071.1:0-6949 GCA_946411545.1 uncultured Clostridia bacterium | reverse complement strand
CCCTCTTCAAACCGACAGGGTCGCTCCCAAAGGAGCGACCCTGCTTTCTGTTTCACCGCCGGAATCAGCTTCGGTCTGCCGCATCGGATTTTCAGGCGATCTGACGGGGTTACGCGGTGAGGAGATGGATCAGGATCTCCACGACCTTGTCCATGTTCTCTGCAGAGATATGCTCAAAAGGTCCGTGGAAGCCCGCTCCGCCTGTGCCGAGGTTCGGACAGGGCAGGCCGCGGAAAGATAACTGCGCTCCATCGGTGCCTCCGCGGATCGGAACGTGCTTCGGCTCCAGTCCTGCTTTCCGGATGGCTTCGTCCGTGCGTGCAATGATGTCACGGTGCCGGCATAACACCTCTTCCATGTTTCTGTACTGGTCGCGGATCGTAAGCTCTGCCGCTCCCTCCCCATAGCGTTCGCACATGTATTTTGCCGCCTGCGCCAGCATCGTCTTTCGCACATTGAAATGCGCGGCGTCGTGATCCCGCAGAATATAATGGAGTTCCGCCTTTTCCACATCGCCTTTCATGGAAGTCAGGTGGAAAAAGCCCTCATGGTCCTCCGTCCGTTCCGGGCGCTCGGCGGCCGGCAGAAGCGCGTCAAACTCCATGGCCAGATGGGCCGCATTGCGCATTTTTCCCTTTGCTTCGCCGGGATGCACATTCACCCCGTGCAGCACGACATCGGCAGCCGCCGCGTTGAACGTCTCGAAATTCACTTCCGCCGGATCTCCGCCGTCCACCGTAAAGGCAAACGCTGCGCCGAGGCGCTCCAACTGCATCAGGGCAGCACCGTGCCCGATTTCTTCGTCCGGCGGGAAGCACAGCGCCACTCTCCCGTGGGACAGGTTTTCCTTCTTCAGGATCTCACAGGCCGTCAGGATTTCGGCAATGCCCGCCTTGTCGTCTGCACCGAGGACCGTCGTTCCGTCGGTTGTGATCAGAGTATGGCCGCAAAGCGTTTTCAGATCCGGAAACTGATCCGGAGACAGGACCCGCCCGCTTTCACCAAGCGCCAGCGCACCTCCGTCATAGTTCGCAACAAGCTGCGGCTTGACCCCAAAGCCCGGAAAGTCCTCATCCGGGATGGTATCCAGATGGGCGATCAGCCCGATGCAGGGCTTATCTTCCATTCCCTCAGCAGCGGGCAAAACACCATAGGTATAGGCATTTTCATCCACATAGACTTCCTGCAGTCCTATGGCGATCATCTCATCTGCCAGAATCCTGCTCAGGTCTTTCTGGCGCTCTGTGGAAGGGGTTGTCTTCTCCCCTTCTTTGCTCGATGTGTGGATACTTACGTATTTCAGCAGTCTTTCATATGCTCTCATGGTTTCGTTTTCTCTTTCTTTTCCTGTTTTACCGTCCCGGCCTCGGCGCCGCTGGTCTGATGAGCCAGGAAATTGCTCTTCATCAGAATTTCCTGCAGATGATTTTCCGCTTCTTCCAGTTCCAGCCTGAATTCATTCGGAGAAATGCGCAGCACACCGGAGCGCATCGCCGAGATGCGGATCATGGTGTCTCCGGTCACCACCGAAACCCGGTCGTTTTTCCCGATTTCGGAGGCCAGCCGTTCAATATACGCGTCGGCGCTCTCTCCTTCGGGTGTAAACGCTACGCGGATGTTGGCATGCGCGCTGCGCGAACCGGGATTTCCGGCGGTTCGGAACCCGTCAAACACCAGAATCACTTCTCTCCCGGTAAACCCGCTGTAGTTGGAAAGACGGTCCATCAGGCGTTCTCTGGCAGCGCCCAGATGATCCGAAGCAAGTACTTTCAGTTCCGGTTCGGCAAAAATGAAGTTATATCCGTCCAGAATAACGGTCGTCTTTCCTTCCGCCTGCTGTTCGGGTGCTTTCCTCTTTCCCTCGCGGCTCTTCTCTTCGTTCAGAGCGGATCCGACAGAGGGTCGGCGGATCGGACCGAACTCTTTGAGCATGATGGCTTCCAGTTCCCGATCGTCGATCCGCTGCAGCCGGTGCAGCGCGGCTTCGCTCTGGGCACGGCGGCTCCGTTCTTCCAGAAAGGAGGGAAGGTGCATATACTGTGTCACTTCCCGCCACGGGACCACAAAGCCTCCGCCATGTGCGCAGAAAACGGAGTCCGCAGGCCACTCCGTATCCCGTTCGGCCAGGTAGCCGATCTGTTCCAAAACCTCCGCTTCATTATGACAGGGGCGGTATCCCGCCGGGTGCACGGTTACCTTGCCGAATCCGTGGGTGTAGGAAAGAAGCGTCTCCGGATAATCGCCGAATTCGCTGACAAACACTTCCCCGCTCAAGGTGCTGAAGCGCTCTTCCTGTCGGGGACTGTCCAGTTGTGCATGCATGGCGCGGAAATCTCCGATGGCACGGCCCAGCTGCTCGCTTGGAAGTTTTACTTCAAAATGGTAGACCGGTTCCAGCAGGCGGCATTCGGCCTGCATCAGCCCGTGTCGCAGTGCCCTTCGGGCCGCCTCCCTGAAATCACCGCCCTCGGTATGCTTTGGATGCGCCCTGCCGCTGACCAGACAGATGCGTGTATCCGTCAGTTCTGCCCCGGCCAGAACACCCGGAAGCGTCTCATGACAGAGGGCGTCCAGAATCAGATTCTGCCAGTTTCGATTCAGGGTATCTTCCGGGCAGCCGGACTCCAGTACGATTCCGCTGCCCGGCGGAAGGGGTTCCAGAACCAGATGAACCTCGGCGTAATGGCGGAGCGGTTCAAAATGGCCGACCCCCTCCACCTTTTTTGTGACAGTCTCCTTATAAATCAGCTGTCCTTCCTCCGGACTGGCGCGAATTCCAAAACGCTCCAGAAGCAGAGCTTTCAGCATTTCTCCCTGCATCCTGCCCGAGAGGCAGACACTGATTCCGTCCCGGCCGGCCCGCGGCGAGAGCTCCGGCAGCTCCTCGCTCAATTGTCTGAGCTGTTCCAGCAGGGTTACCGGATCCTGCCTGGTTTCAAAGCGAAGAAGATACCGCCGAACGGATTCCACGCTCTCCTGCTGTACCTCGTTCTCTTCGCCGAGAACACAACCGGCCGCGGTTCCGGTAAGGCCGAGCAGGCTGCAGACCTGCCCTGCTTCTGCCTTCTCGACCGTCTCATACCGTGCCCCGGAGTAGATCCGGATTCCGGTGACCTTTTCTTCCCTGAGGGCACCGTCCGCGGTCCGATACTGCAGCGGATCCCGTACGGACAGACTGCCGCCGGTAATCTTGACTTGTGTCATTCGCTGGCCCCGGGCGTCCCGGCTGATCTTATAGCATAAAGCGGAAAAGCGGTCCGGCCATGAGCGTACAGGCGTCCAGCGGTCCAGTCCGATAAGAAACTCCTTCACGCCGGTCAGCTGCAGGCCCGAGCCGAAAAAGCACGGAAAAACCCTTCCGGCCATGATCGCACCGGCGAGGACGTCATCCGGGATTGCACCGTGTTCCAGATAAGCGTCCAGGCAGGCTTCATCCAGTTCCGCCGCTTCTTCAAAGATCGTTTCGTCGGGAGCCGAGAAGTCGACAACGGCGTCTGAAAGTCTTTCCTTCAGTTCTGAAAAAAGCGCTTCCCGGCTGCCGCCGGCAAGATCCATTTTGGACACAAAGATCCAGGTGGGAATCTCCCGCGTCCGCAGAAGCTCCCAGATCACACCGGTATCGGCCTGGATTCCCTCGCTGCCGCTGATCACGAGGATCGCCGCATCCGGCACACGCAGGCCCCGTCTGGTCTCGGCAAAAAGATCCGCATGTCCCGGCGTGTCGATCAGGCTGAATTCCGTCGAGCCGTAGGAGAAGACCGCCTGCTTTGAAAACGCCGTGATTCCCCGGTTTCTCTCGAAATCCTCATAGTCCAGCACGGAATCGCGGTGATCCACTCTTCCCCGTTTTTTCAGTTGTCCCGCCTCGAAGAGCATGGCTTCGGCCAGCGTGGTCTTTCCCGCGTCGACGTGCGCCGTGATGCTCAGGGCAATTCTCTTTTTCTTATCCATGGGACGAATTCTAACAGTTTTCCTCATCCGATGCAAGCATGCAAAGTTTTTTCATAGGTTTTTCTTTTTTCTGAAACTTTGACTACCATTTTTGATCGAACTATGTTATAATTACTTGTCAGTTTGTAACCAAGTCTCTTTCGGGAGATCAGGAGGGATAACAATATGAAGAAAATACTGGTCATGGAAGACGAAAGCAATATCCGCAGTTTTGTCGTGATCAACCTTCGCCGCAGCGGATACGAGCCGATTGAAGCCGCCACCGGAACCGAGGCGCTCGAAAAGGTCAAGGCCAATCCGGACATCTGCCTTGCCCTGCTCGATGTTATGCTGCCCGATATAGACGGTTTTGAGGTATGTCGCAGGATTCGCGCCTCCGGGTCCAAGATGGGCATTATCATGCTCACCGCCAAGAGTCAGGAGATCGACAAGGTCACGGGACTCATGACCGGCGCGGACGACTATGTAACCAAGCCCTTCTCTCCGGCGGAGCTCACCGCACGTGTGGACGCTCTGGTTCGCCGTCTCGGCGCCGATGAAGAAGATTCGGCCAACGTCGAACTGGTCAGCGGTCCTTTCGTGCTTAATCCGCGCAACCGCACTCTTGAGAAGGACGGCCAGCGTCTCAAGCTCACCCAGATCGAGTACCAGCTCATGAAGCTGTTTATGGAAAACCCCGGCAAGGCCATGAGCCGCGAAGACATTCTCAGCGCAGTCTGGGGCTCGGATTTCAGCGGCGAGCTCAAGACCGTCGACGTGAACATCCGCCGTCTGCGCATAAAGATTGAATCCGATCCTACCGAGCCGGAATACATCACCACGGTCTGGGGCTACGGCTACAAGTGGGGCTACTGAGCCGCGGCACGTGGATCCTGCTGATTGCGCTTTAACGGGCCGGTAAGAACTATCGTTTCAGGAAGTACACGTTTATGTTTAAGAATCTTCGGACACAGCTGACAGTTTCGGTCATCGCCGCGCTGATCCTCATGCTGCTGAGCATTTGGGCGGTCACCCGCGATTACATGATTCTGGCTGTCTGTGTCCTCGTGCTGATCTGTTTTTACATGATCTATCTGCTCTTCTGGTTCTGGAAGAATGTCTCGGAGCCCATTGACCGGCTGACGGAGTTTGCGGCCGAAATCGCCTCCGGGAGTTACGGCAGCAAGCTGGAAGATCGCAGTGACAACGAAATCGGGCAGCTGACCGACGCCATCAATGACATGTCGGAGAAGGTCGCCCAGGCGGAAAAGGCCCGGACGGACTTTATTTCCCAGGTCTCTCATGAGCTGCGCACACCGCTGACGGCTATCACGGGCTGGAGCGAGACCATCAAATTTGACCCTGCGGTGCAGGGCGATTCCCTGCGCGGCATCAACATCATTTCCAAAGAGGCGGAACGCCTGACCGGGATGGTGACGGAACTGCTGGAGTTCACCCGGATTCAGGACGGACGCTTCAATCTTCGGATCGGAATGATCGACATTGCCGAAGAGCTGGAAGATGCGCTGTTCACCTATGGCAAGCTCATGAAGCAGGCCGGGATGGATGTCAACTACAAATCGCCGGATGAGGATATCCCGATGATCCCCGGCGATTCCGAGCGTCTGAAGCAGGTGTTTCTAAATCTGCTGGACAATGCGATGATCCACGGCGGAGACGGCAAGATCATTGACGTCAGTCTGGAACGCGACGGAGGCTATGTGAAGATCTGTTTCCGGGATTACGGAAACGGGATTCCCGAGGCGGAGCTTCCCCATGTCAAGGAGAAGTTCTACAAGGGCAGCTCGAAGAACCGCGGTACCGGCATTGGTCTGGCAGTCTGCGACGAGATCATCACTCGCCACAAGGGAAAGATGGACATTCGCAACGCCGACGGCGGCGGATGCATGGTCATCCTTTCTCTCCCCATCAGCACAAGGCCCTGATGCTTGAGCCCCCACGGGCTGAAACACAGGATAACAGAGGATGCCGGAACGCATCCGGTATCGCAAACCGCGAGACTCAACTCGTAAATTCCATTACTCTGGAGAAAACTATGGCTGGAAAACATGAAAAAGTCACAAGCTGCGGATTTAAGACCTCCATCGGCGGTCAGGCCCTGATCGAGGGGATTCTGATGCGCGGTCCGCGGAAGCAGGCGATTGTCTGCCGAACGGAGGATGGACTCACCGAAAAGGTTGAGGACCTGCACCTGCTGCGGGAAAAGTATCCCTTCTTCGGCTGGCCTCTGGTACGCGGCTGCGTCACCTTTATTGATTCAATGGTCAAGGGCATGCAGGCTCTGATGTACTCCGCAAGCCTTGTCCCGCTGGAAGAACAGGGGGAACCCGACAAGATCGACAAATGGATCAGCGAACACTTCCCCGCCGAAAAGGCAGAGAAGCTCATCATCTACGTCGCGGTGGTCCTCGGCATCGCACTGAGCGTGTTTCTGTTTATCTTTCTTCCCACCTTCATCGTTGCGGCAATCAAGCCTCTGACCCAGAGCTATCTTGTTAGGAACTTTGCCGAGGGCCTCACAAAGGTTGCAATCCTTCTGATCTATATGTCGCTGGTGGCTCATATGAAGGACATCAAGCGCCTCTTCTCTTATCACGGTGCGGAACACAAGACCATTTTCTGCTATGAGCACGGCAAACCCCTGACGGTGGAAAACGTCCGTCCGGAAAGCCGTTTCCACCCTCGCTGCGGCACAAGCTTTCTGCTGGTGGTGGTGCTGGTAAGCATTCTGGTCAACGCCACCGTACGCGTGGCCAATCCTTTTGCGCGAGTGGGCGTGCATCTGCTGCTTCTGCCGGTGGTTGTCGGAATCAGCTATGAGATCAACCGCTGGTGCGGTCTGCACGATAACACGCTCTCGGCAATTCTCTCTGCTCCCGGAAAGTGGCTGCAGCGGATCACCACCAACGAGCCGGACGACAGCATGATTGAATGCGCCATCCGGGCCATGGAGCTGGTGATTCCGGAGGAAAAGGGTTCCGACGCCTGGGGCGCCTGA
>CAMKEK010000070.1:0-6971 GCA_946411545.1 uncultured Clostridia bacterium | reverse complement strand
TGCTCTCCCGGTTTCCGATTCCGTTCAGGCGGATCCACAGCGTCATCAGCTCGTTGAGAATCCACTGGCCGAAGGACGGGAAGTCCCCGGAATAAAGGATCTCGTCATCTTCTTCCGGATCGTAGGACGCAGGCGCTTCCGCCGTCTGTCCGGCTGCCTTGCCGGCTTCGTCCGCGGACGGCGCTTTTTCTGCATCAGAGGGCGCGGGTTTTGCCTCGGCCTGCTCGCTCGGGACATAGTCCTCGAAGCTGGCATACGCCTTCGGTTCGTTCAGGGCGCGCTTTTTGCCGGGACGGGATTCTCCGAAGCCATGCAGAAGCTTTTTCAGCCGGCCGACAGGTTCTTCATCCTCCTCGGCCTCTTCGGATTCTTCCTCCGGCTTCGCCCCGGTGGCATCTTCCGGTTCCGGAAAATGCCCGGCTTCACCGGAATCGTCAGGCATCTCCCCGAACGGCTCCGACGCATCGGCTTCCTTCTTCAGCAGCTCCCAGCTGCTCTCCTGCAGTTCATTCTCGGGCGGGAATTCTTCCCGCGGTGCTTCCGGCGGAAAGTCCTCTTCCACCCGATACTCTTTCTCCTTTTTCTCCGGTGCCGGGGCGGGCTCTGCTTTTGACTTCCGTCTGGACAGGAGGTTCAGATTCAGCTTCCGCCGGGGCTTGCTTTTGCTCTCTGCCGCCGGGACCGCTTCCGGTGGAGTCTGCTCCGCATCCGCGCCGATCACGGGCTCGGGCGGGAGAGCCGGTTCCGGTTCCGGCATTCTCTTCTCACGCTTCTGGATGGCAGCCGCCTTCGGGATCACGCTGTTGATGGCTGCGTCCAGATCCGCAAGCTCATCCTCGGCGCTGTGCGCGCCGCCGGCTTTTTTCCCGATTCCCGGCATGTCCGCATAGATCGGATGCTGGTCCCCCAGCATGAATTCTCTCAGAATGTCCCGGAAATCCGGAGAGTTTTCCGCAAAAAGCGGTTCCTCCGCAGCGCTGTGCGCTCTGTTCTCCACAGGCTCCGGCTCATGCAGGGGCTCTGTCCCCCGGTCCTGAAGCCCGCCGTCCGGGGATTCGAGGTCCGGTGCCGCCGCAGCTTGTTCTCCTTCCGGCTCCGGATCCGCAAACATCCGGAACAGCGCCGTATAGTCAACGTCGCCGTCCACCGCCGGAGTCTCCTCCGGTGGGGTATCGGGGAATTCTTCTACAATCTGCTGCCGTTTGCGGCTGCTCTTCCGCTCTTTTTTGTTTCTCCCTGCTTTTTCGCCCCTTCCGGGCTTCTCGGCTTTCTTAGCCTTTGCACTCTCTTCACTCCTGAGAGAGTCGGGATTGCTGTTTTCAGATACGGCTTGCGCCGGATCCGCGGTATTCTCCGGAGTCGGCTGGGCCTCCGGAGCCACTGCTTCTGCGGTTATCTGACTCTCCTCCTCATTGATCTGCACCGCGGGAGTATCTGTTCTGTCCGGCGTCCGCTGGGCAGCCGGTCTTTCGACAGCCTCATACCCGTCAAGCAGATATGGTTCGAGCTCGCTCATCGTCAGAGCCTCATCGTCCCATGCCGTCTGCTCTCCGGCGTCGCTGTTCCAGTCCCCTGAAAACTCTGACAAAATCTCTTCGAGCGTGTATTCTCTTTCCTTCTCATACGCGCCGGAAACCGATTCAGCCGGATCATTCCGCTGATCCGTTTTCTGGTTCCATTTCTCCCGCTTCATACTTACCCCGTTCCGTCGTCAAAAACGACGATCAGATTTTTCTTCCAGGTTCTGCTGTTCAGAGACTGCGCTGGCGCATGATTTCATACATCACAATTGCGCCCGCCACAGATGCGTTCAGAGATGAAATCTTCCCTTTCATCGGAAGCGACAGGACAAAGTCACAGCTTTCGCGGACCAGTCTGCCCATTCCCGTTCCCTCCGAGCCGATCACAAGGGCCACCGGGCCGGTCAGCTCCGTTTTCCACAGAGGGCAGCTTCCGTCCGCCGCCGTGCCGTAAATCCAGACGCCGTGTTCTTTCAGCTCATTGAGCGCCGTCCGGAGATTTGCCACCCTGGCCACCGGAAGGTGCTCCGCCGCGCCGGCAGACGCCTTGTTCACCACGGCGGTCAGTCCCGCGCTTCTGCGCTTCGGGATGATCACCCCGTGGGCCCCCGCGCACTCTGCGGAACGGATAATCGCGCCGAGGTTGTGGCTGTCGGTGATCTCGTCGCAGACCACCACGAAGGGATCCTCGCCGAGGGCTTCCGCCCGGTCCAGAATGTCCTGCACCGTGACGTAATCCCGCACCGCACAGACCGCGATGACGCCCTGATGCGCGTGGGTCTCGCTCATGGCGTCGAGCTTGCGCCGGTCGCACTCCACCACGGTGATGCCCTTGTCCCTTGCCACGGTGGAGATGAAGCCGAGGGTGCGGTCCCCGTCTCCGCCCGCAATATAGATTTTGTCGATGGGCCTTCCGGCCCGCAGAGCTTCCGTAATGGCGTTCCTGCCTTCAATCAGCTCGTTTTCTATCCCGTTTGTGTGTTCCATTTTATTCTCCGACTGCCGGGACCGCCTTGTCGGACCGGCATTTTCAGTACAAAATATTCGAATACAAATTACAATATAACACAAGATACAGAAAATGGAAAGAGTTCTTTTTCATGTACTTCGGAAACTTTACAAATTTCTGTAGACTTTCCTAATAAAAAACAGTATAGTACGCTTATCTATCTGAGTTCGGAGGACGATTTTCGTGAAAGATCCCATGCGTCTGATCGACCGTTTCTGTTATCGGCATCCCAATTTCGGCATTCCCAATCTCATGAAATACCTGACGATTGCCAATGCCGTTTTCTGGATTCTCGGCACGGCGAACAGTGTGCTGATGTCTTATCTCAGCTTTGACGCCGCCCTGATTCTGCGCGGGCAGATCTGGCGGCTGTTCACCTTTATGGTCTATCCGCCCAGTATGGGCCTTCTGGCGTTTCTGGTCTTCTATTTCTACTACTGGATGGGAAGTACGCTGGAGCAGTATTGGGGGACGCCGCACTTTAATGTCTACCTCCTGATCGGCTGGTTTCTGACCGTGGTGTACGGATTTCTGGTCTATTTTATCGGCGGATACCGGATCCGCATCGATTCCCAGTATCTGTATCTGTCTATGTTCTTCTCCTACGCGGCCCTCTTTCCCGATCAGCAGGTTCTGCTGTTCTTCTTTATTCCCATTCGCATGAAGTACTTGGCGCTCATTGACGCGGCCTACTTTGTGCTTGCCGTCGTCGCCAACCCCTTCCCCCTCAATCTTCTGCCGGTGGTCGCGGTGCTGAATTTCGTGATCTTTTTCGCCGGCACCCTGGTCAAGAATCTTTCGCGCCGGTCCAGCCGCGCGACCATCAACTTCCGCCAGGCTTCGAAAAAGATCCGGCAGGAACAGCGTGAGCAGCTCTATCAGCACAAGTGCTCGGTCTGCGGACGTACGGACACGGAGTATCCCGGTCTGGAGTTCCGCTACTGCTCGCGCTGCGCCGGCTACCACTGCTTCTGCATTGACCACATCAACAACCACATCCACTTCACAGAGTGATTTCACCCTGCAATTCTATTTTTTGAAACATAAGGAGGTTCCACGTGAACACCATCTCCATCGACGAAAACAGACTTTCCGACATCAGCCGCTTCGCGGAATCCCATGAACGCGACATCGTCCGCGACATCGCCCGCCTTGTCAGCATTCCGAGCGTCGAGGGTCCGGCCGCGCCGGACGCGCCCTTCGGCATTGAATCCAAACGTGCCCTTGACTGCGCCCTGCAGATTGCAGAGGAACTCGGGCTGGACACGGTCAACTGCGAGAACAAGATCGGCTATGCCTCCGTCGGCGAGGATCACGGGCAGGGCTATCTTGCCACCATCACCCACGTCGATGTCGTTCCCGCCGGAGACGGCTGGACCGAGGATCCCTTCACGGTGCGGGAGCGCGACGGCTTTCTTCTCGGCCGCGGCGTCATGGATGACAAGGGGCCGAGCATCCTCTGCCTGTACGCGCTGAAATACCTGCGGGATTCGGGGCTTCCGCTGCGCTACCCGGTGCGGGCGCTGCTCGGCAGCAACGAAGAAACCGGCATGGGCGATCTCGAGCACTATAACGCAAATTACCCCGCTCCCCTCTTCTGCTTCAGTCCCGACGCCGATTTCCCGCTGATCCACGGCGAAAAGGGGATTTACCACGGCCGTCTGATCTCCCGTCACACGCCGGTAAACGTCCTGGAGATGACCGGCGGTGTCGCGCCGAACGCCGTACCCGCCAAGGCCTCTGCCCTTGTGTGCGCAGAGGCTCTGCAGAGCACGGATGCCGTTTCGGTCGAGGAGCTGGAGCCGGGACTCTGGAAGCTCTCCTCCGTCGGCGTCAGCGGCCACGCCTCCATGCCCGAAGGCACCGTCAACGCCATCGGCCGCATCGTCGACTATCTTCTGGAGAACGGGATTCCCGCAGAGGGCGAGCTTCCGTACTTCCGTTTCCTGGCCAGGCTGCACGCCGCCACCGACGGAAGCGGTCTCGGGCTGCAGAGCTCGGACGATTACTTCACCCCGCTCACCGCGGTCGGCGGGAAGATTTCCACTGCCGACGGAGTCTTCTGCCAGACCATTGACTGCCGTTACGGCATCTCCACCAGCGGCGAGGCAATCACGGCCCGGCTTCGGGAAGCCGCCGGCAACGCGGCCGAGATTCAGGTCGACGCGGATGCGGCCCCCTTCTATCTCACCCTGGACACCCCGGCCATTCAGGCCTGTATGGAAAGCTATAACCTTGTCACCGGGGAAAACGCCCACCCGTTCACCATCGGCGGCGGCACCTACGCCCGTCACTTCCCCAACGCGGCCGCCTTCGGTCCCGAGCATCCCGAGCGTCCCGCTCCCGCCTTTGCCGGGCCCATCCACGGCATTGACGAAGCCGCCCGCCTCTCCGATCTCCTGGAAGCGCTGAAGATCTACATCGTCGCGCTGCTCCGGCTTGAGGCGCTTGACTACTGAACGCCATGAAGCAGAACCGCTGCGTCGTAATCTCCGGAGGGGATTTCAGTCCTGTCTCCGGTATCAGCCCGGATGACTTTGTCATCGCCTGCGACCGGGGCTATGTCTATTGTGAGCGTCTCGGCCTTCGGCCGGATCTGATCATTTCGGATTTCGATTCTTATACCGGTCCGGTGGATTCGGAGATTCCCCTGAACCGCTTTGTCTCGGAGAAGGACGACACCGATACCATGCTCGCCGTCCGGTATGCTGTCGAGCACGGATTTCACGAGCTGCTTCTATGCTGTGCTCTCGGCGGTCGCCTGGACCATCTGATCGCCAATCTGCAGAGTCTGGTGTATGCCCAGAAGCACGGCCTTCCCGCCGTTCTCCTGAGTGAAGACACGGAGATCCGCACCCTGGCGGACGGCGCCCTTCGCATTCCCCGCCGGGAGGACCGGTCCCTTTCCGTGTTTGCTCTCGACGGTCCCTGTCGGGGCGTCTGCATCACCGGAGCAAAATACCCCCTCGCGAATGCGGAGCTTCTTCCCTCCTTCCCTCTCGGGGTCAGCAACACCTGGGCCGGAGAGGAAGCCGTCATTTCGGTGGAAGAAGGCATTCTGCTGATCGTTCTGTCCAAGATTCCCGCGGCGGATCCGGAAAACTGTTGACGCCGTTCAAAAAAGAAAGTATATTAATAAGGTTATTGAAATCCGATACGGATCCCGTCCGGACGGAAGGAGGCCCGATGTTTTGGAACCGATCCGTTTTTCCAGTCCCTCTGCCATCGGGCATGCGTATATTCTCTCGTCTCCTTCCCGGGAGGACGCTCTGAACCGGGCACGCGAGATTGCTTCCGCGGCCGTCTGTCTAAACGGACATGACGTTCCCTGCGGGAAATGCCGCGGCTGCCGGAAAGCGGCCGCGGGTGTGCATCCCGATATCTTCACGCTCCGGCGCCTGCCCGACAAGAGCGGGAATCTCCGGCGCGAGCTGACCGTCTCCCAGATTCGGGACCTCTCTGTCGACGCACAGGTTCTCCCGAGTGAGGCGGAGCGCAAGGTATACATCATTGAAGAAGCCGAGCTCATGAATCTCAACGCCCAGAACGCGGCCCTGAAGCTTTTCGAGGAGCCGCCTCCCAGCGTGATTTTTCTGCTCTGTGTGTGCAATCCCGATCTGCTTCTCGAGACGGTGCGCTCCCGCTGTGCCATGATGAGTCTCTCGGGCGAGGAGGGGCAGCAGGATGCGGATTCCGCAAAACTGGCGGAGAGCTTTCTCACCGCGGTCCGGACCGGGGACCGCCGCAAAGTCTATCGCTGGATCGCCAAAAACGAACTCAGCAAGCTTGATGCCACATCGGCCTTCATCGACGCAGCCCTTCAGCGCAGCTGCGACATGCTTTGCGGAAGATGCTCCGCGGGCGGGCTCTCGTCCGAAGAGCAGATGCACCTCTATCGCCTTCTGCAGCGATGTTCCGACCACCTGAAGGTGAACGTGAACGCCAAACATATATTCAGTCTGCTGGCCGCAGACGCTCTGCCCGGCCCGCCCGGACACATTCCGGCAGACACAGTGCATAAAATTGGAGAAAAAACATGACCGAAGTAGTTAGCATCAGATTCAAAAACCGCGGAAAGGCGTATTATTTCGACCCGGCCGGCCTTCAGATTCAGGTCGGCGACAGCGTCATCGTCGACACCGCCAACGGTATGGAAATCGCCGTATGCTCCCGGGAAAATCACCCTGTGGAGGATACCGCCGTTGTCCAGCCGCTGCGCCGTGTTCTGCGCATCGCTACCCAGATGGATCTCCGCACCGAGGAACTCAATCGCCAGCGGGAGAAAAGCGCGTTTGAGATCTGCCGTGAGAAGATTCAGGAGCACAGCCTGGATATGAAGCTGGTCGATGTCGAGTGCAATTTTGAAGGCAGCAAGACCACCTTCTTTTTTACTTCTGACGGAAGGGTGGATTTCCGTTCTCTGGTCAAGGACCTGGCCGGAA
>CAMKEK010000069.1:0-6976 GCA_946411545.1 uncultured Clostridia bacterium | reverse complement strand
ATCTCCTCCGGGGTCTTCCAGAGGAAGAAGGGCGATTCGCTGTCACAGTCGACAAGAAAGCCGGTCATATGCCACTCCACATGGGTGAAGACATGCTTTGCACGGCCGAAAGGCTCGGCCCGGCGCGGTGCGGCCTCCCAGCCGGAGGCGAGGGCGAGAACGGCTTCTTCCGTGAGGCGGCCGTCCGCGTTGGGAAACTCCCACAGGCCGGCCAGCATGCCGCTGCCGGGGCGCTTGCGGATCGCGAAGCGCGCACCGCAGCGCAGAAGAAGCACCGTCTTTTCTTCTATGCGCCGGGGCTTTTTTGCCGTTTTGACGGGATAGGAGAGCTCTTCTCCCGCCAGATGCGCCAGACAGAGCCCGCGGAGCGGACAGCGGTCGCAGAACGGGGCGCCGTTGGGCAGGCAGACCGTTTCACCCAGCTCCATGATCCCCTCGGTCAGCAGCGCGGCGGCCTCTCCCGTGGGATAATGCGCGCGAAGAAGCTCCGTTACGGCGCGTTTGGTCGCGGGGGCGGCGATGTCGTCGGCGCAGGCAAAAAGCCGGGTCATCACGCGAAGAACGTTTCCGTCCACCGCCGGCTCCGGCAGGCCGAAGGAAATGGACGAGATGGAGCCCGCGGTATAGTCCCCGATGCCGGGGAGCTTTCGCAGCTCGGCCGCAGAGGCCGGCAGCGCGCCGCCGTAGTGCTCCATGAGGAGCATGGCGGCTTTTTTGAGATTGCGGGCGCGGCTGTAATAGCCGAGACCCTCCCAGAGCTTCAGCAGGCGGTCCTCGGAAACGGCGGCCAGCGCCGGAACATCCGGAAGCTCGCGGAGAAAGCGCTCGTAATAGGGGATCACCGCCTCGATGCGCGTCTGCTGCAGCATGATTTCGGCGATCCAGGTGTGATAGGGCGTGGGATCCTGACGCCAGGGCAAAGGGCGGCGGCTCAAGGAATACCAGTCCAGAATCAAAGAGACAGCGTCGGGAAGACGCTGTGTGTTTTCAAGCATAAACATCACCGGGGTGATTATAGCGCAGAACGGATGATTTGTCACGCGCGGACCGGGAGGCAGATCGATTCTTGACAATGCGTCTTTATCAGTTGTAAAATAATAACAGTAATTTTTAAAGAAAGGAAATGAGAAAATGAAAAAGATTTTTTCACTGTTTCTGACCTTTGCCGTGCTCGCGGCGCTGCTGACGGTCCCGGCCATGGCAGAAGAAACCGTCGCGGTCGATTTCGAGGGAGTCGGCGTGACGCTGGAAGTGCCCGAGGCTTTTGAGGAGACCCAGGGCGTCCTTGATGCCGGAAACGGCAACGAGCTGGGCTACAACACCGGCTGGTATTACATGGAAATGGATTACATCGCCATGTCGATGGACGAATACATCGACTTCATGGACAAGGACGAATGGACCGAAGAGGATGAGGATTACTACCGTACCAGCATGGGCAACCTCTTTATGATGTTCAGCGTGGCCCCCACCACCAGCTTGGAAAAAATGGCCGACTATCTTGAGACCATGGGCATGACCCTGAATATGGATGATGTGACCGAAATCGGTGAGGCAGACGGCTATACCTTCTATCTTTTCCAGGATCTTGACGATGACATCAGCGCGTTCCGCCCCGAGTTTGCCGAGGAGTTTACGTCTCTGCAGGCCATGGTTCCGGAGATCGCTGCCGGCGCGACGCTCTATGTCCCCGCAAAGCCCTATGCCGATGTGATCGGCAAGACCCTGACCTTCACGACCACAGACGTCGAAGGCAACCCCGTCACCAGCGAGGAGCTTTTCGGACAGCACGAGATCACCATGCTGAATCTCTGGACAAGCCAGTGCCACTTCTGCATCGAAGAGCTGCCTGACCTGGAAGAGATCAACGGCCGCCTGGCCGATAAGGACTGTGCCATCGTGGGCATGCTGCTGGACGGAGATGACCCGGAGGCCCTTGAGCTTGGAAAAGAGATCCTGGAGGAAAACGGCGTCACCTATACGGTGCTTGTTCCCCCGGAGAATGTGGATGATCTCTTTGATGTTCATGCCTTCCCCACCTCTTTCTTTGTCAACAGTGACGGCGTGGTCGTTGGCGAGCCGGTCGAGGGGAAAATGGTCGATGTCTATGAGCCGGCCATTGACAGCCTTCTTGCCGGCAAAGCGGAAGCCAAAACCGACGGCGTCACGGCCGGGCTGAGTGCGGATAAGGGGATCGGCGACAAGGGCGTTGCGCCGAACGATGCCGGCATGTACCGCATCATCGTCCTCGACGAGAACGGCGATCCCGTGGAGAAGGCAACGGTTCAGTTCTGCTCGGATGTCCAGTGCATGATGGGCAAGACCGACGCGGACGGCCTCGCCACCTTCGAAGTGCCGGAAGGCAACTACACCGTGCATATTCTCAAGGTCCCCGAGGGATACGAGAAGAACCCCGATGAGTTCACGCTGCCTGCCACCTACAGCGATTTGAGCATCGTCCTGAAGCTCAGCTGATCAGACAATCGTATTACTTCCAATCATGAAAGGGAGGGGCACAGACCCCTCCCTTTCCACATCATTGCAGCAGCTTCAGCGGCATGCCGCGGGATTCAGGAATTTTTAAGTGTACGGTAATCGGCGGGCGTGATATAATGAAAGCAGTTCGAATCAAAAGGAGATTATCCGTACATGAAGAAAATGATCCTCGCCCTTGTTCTTGCGTTTGCAGTCGGCCTGAGCGCCTGCGGCCCAAGCGCCGGAAGCGCACAGCAGCCTGCCGCGGACAATCCGACGGAGACGCCGTCTACGGTACCGTCCCTTCCCCAGGAGAAGCAGCTGGAGATCCTGGAAGCAAACCGCGCATCCTGGGAGTTTCGTGAGCCCTATGAATCGCCCTGGTTTTATGCGTTTACGGATCTGGACCTGAACGGACAGCTGGAGGTAATCGCGGCAAGCACGCAGGGGAGCGGAGTCTTCACCTATGTCAACTTTTACGAGGTGCGCGCGGACGGCAGCGGGATTGACAACCTTTATCACGCGAATGTGGAGATCGAAGGGCCGGACGACTGGCCGGAGATCGTGCTGGACAGCCTGCCCTGCTACTACGACGCGGCAGCGGGACGGTATTATTATCCCTGTGAGGGCGTGACCCATGACGGCTATGCCCACCAGTATTATTCCTGGCAGGCGCTCTGCCTGAAGGACGGCGCGGCGGACTGGGAGTTCATCGCCTCAAAGAACGTGGACTGGGACGAGAACGGAAGCAACACGACCGAGTGCCGGGATGCACAGGGAAATGTAATTTCTCAGCAGGATTATGACAGTGCGGTGGAACGGCGTTTTGCCGGAATGCAGAAGATGGAGCTGAAGCTGACCTGGACCCAGGTGGAGATCCCCTTTGAAGGAGAGCCCGTGGAGACCGCAATGGCTGTAGCCAACCAGGCACAGAGCACAGAGCCTGCCGTGCAGCAGAGCGGTGCAGATGCGGAGGTGACAGCCGGGGACGATGCCGCGGCGTACAGCAGCGTAATTGAACCGTATAAAACAGCTTTTGAACCGGGAAACAGCAGAAACGCGGAATATGCATGGACAAATGGGCTTTCCGAGATGATAGAATATTCCAGTGCGGTTGGCTATGCACTGGAAGACCTGGACGGGAACGGAATCCGGGAGCTGATCATTGCAGGCTTGGGGACAGATGACTTTTCTGAGAAAAATGTCTTTGCCCTCTATACGCTGGAAGACGGCGCGCCAGTGCCAATAGCCATTTCATATGCAAGGATGCGTTATTACCTTCAGAGCGACAACACCATCCGATATGTGGGTTCCAGCGGTGCGTTTTATACCAATATCGTTCGCAGCCGTCTGAACGGAAGCAGCCTGGAAACCATTGAGATGATTTTCACCACGGAGGAGACGAATCCGGACGGTAGCTATTATGCCGCCTGCTATTACCAGCAGGGCGACAGCGAGCGGATCCCCAGCGAAAAGAGCGTGAAGATCTCCGAGGAAGACTTCCGGATGCGCCTGGAGCAGATGGAGGCCGATACCGTGCTGCCGGAGCTGACCCTGATTGCGGGGAACTGAGGAAACACAGTTTCTTATTATCCTGCCAAAATAAAAAACGGCCGGTGCATTTATGCACCGGCCGAAACTGTTTTCGTCCGATTATAACTTGATTCCACGTGTTCAGGATCAGTCAATTTGCTTCAGCGCATCCTCCAGCACCTGGGGATAGTCCTTGACCGCGGCGCCGACGATCGGATCGATCAGGATTTTGCCCTGGCTGCCGACAAAGAAGGAGGTCGGGATCGCCGTGCAGGACTGGGCCCAGTCAAAGTCCGCCGTCATCTTTCCCACCACGTTGACATAGCCGGAATCCTTTACCAGCTGCTGCGCAGTCTGGAGCGCATCCTCCGCATCCAGGCACAGGCCGATGATCTGGCAGTTCTTCTCTGAAAACTGGGTGTTCAGCTTTGCCAAATCCGGCAGTTCTGCCTTGCAGGGCGGGCACCAGGTGGCCCAGACATTGATCATGGTCACATCGGACCCGGCGAAGAGGTCCGCGCTGGAAACCTCATTTCCGTCCAGATCCATACCCGTGAAGGAAATCGTCGATCCCACGGCGCCCGGAGCGGTATAGGCCGTTTCCTCGATACCAGAGCAGAAAAGCTCCACATCCGCAAGCAGCTTTCCGGCCTCTTCCCGGTTTTCTTCCGGCAGGCTTTCCGGTACAAGATCCTCGGCCGGCGTTCCGTCCGCGTTAAACTGCTCCATCCGCTGGACCAGCAGCTCCCAGCCGTTCTCCAGGGCGATGTCCTTTTGGTGGATGAAGGTGGAAAAGAGCTCGTCCTTCGGATAATCCTCCGGAATCTCGGGCGTGCGGAGGGTGGAGATGAATTCGTCCAGATCCGCCCTGGGAAGGCCGCGGACCGCCATCACGTCGTAGATCGGAAGCGCTTCATCCGTGAGCAGGTACTCGTCCAGTTCCGCATCCGTCATCCCCTCCACCGAACGGGGGCTGTAGAGAACCAGATAGCGGACCAGCTGCCCCGGATAATACGAAACCAGATACCACACAAGCTCCCCCTCCAGAGCCGGCCAGGGGGAGACATAGCGGAAACCGGCCTGCGGGAAGTCCTGCACCTGCGCGGACGCATCCTCATTTGAGGCGGCAAACGCGGTGCAGCTGCCCGCCAGCATCAGGACCACGAGGAAAAGCGAGATGATTTTTTTCATATACCTGCTCCTTTTTGTCCAGTATTGCTTTTTTTCGTCCAATTCTATCTGTTCTCGGACGAAAAGTCAATGTGCTTGGACGATACCTGATTCCCGGCTTTGCAGAAAACAATGATTGGAATTACAAAATCCATCGGATTAAAAGCTGGAAATCTATCGGATTGAAAATCGGAAATCTATCGGATTGGAGTTGCGAAATCTGTCGGATTGTGGTATGCTTTTCGCATAAGAGGTGATGCACATGGCCAGGATCATGGAAAAGGAGAAATATATCCCCCGTATTATTGACGCTGCGGTGGAGCGCTATCTTACCACAATAGGCGCTGTCTGCATTGAAGGGCCAAAGTGGTGCGGGAAGACCTGGACGTCTTCCTATCACAGCAACAGTGAGTTTTTGGTCGGAAACCCGGATAACAACTTTCAAAACCGTGCGTTGGCGGAAATGTCCCCTGCCCTGGTGCTGGAGGGGGAGACACCGCGCCTGATCGATGAATGGCAAGAAGTTCCGCCTCTTTGGGATGCGGTGCGGTATACCGTGGATCAACGGGGCAAAAAGGGGCAGTTCATTCTGACCGGCTCTGCCACACCGAAGCGGAAAGGCGTGCTCCACAGCGGAGCCGGGCGGATCGGAAAGCTGCGGATGCGCCCCATGTCTCTCTATGAATCCGGGGATTCCAGCGGCAAGGTCAGCCTGCAAGAACTCTGCGAAGGGAAACTGACCCCAGCCATGACAGGCGAAGTCGATCTTCGCACGCTCGCCCGGTTGACGGTGCGCGGTGGATGGCCCGGAAACCTGGATATCGGCGATGCGGATATTTCACTGTTGCCCGGAGAGTATCTGGATGCTGTCATTGACGATGATGTGAACCGCGTCGATGAAACCAGGCGCGACAGCCGGAAGATTCGTCTGCTGCTGCGGTCTCTGGCCCGCAACGAGAGCACGACCGCAACCAACCGAACGCTGAAAAACGATATCAAAGAGATCGATGATGAGGATATTGACGTGGAGACGGTTGCAATGTATCTGGATATCTTCAACCGTCTGTTTCTCACAGATAACCAGCCGCCATATTCCGCAAAGCTGAGATCCTCTGTCAGGGTAAAACAGGCGGAGAAACGGCACTTCTGCGATCCCTCACTGGCCTGCGCGCTGTTGAAGGCGACGCCGGAAAAGCTGATCGGCGATCTCGAGACCTTTGGCTTCCTCTTTGAAGCGCTGTGTGAGCGTGATTTAAAGATCTACGCCGAATCCTTCGGGGCGCAGCTCTATCATTACCAAGACTATGCGGGCAACGAGATCGATGCCGTGATTGAGTTGCCGGACGGAGCCTGGTGCGGCATTGAGATCAAGCTCGGTGCAAACAAGATTGAGGAAGCGGCAGGGAACCTGACCCGCATCCGGGATGAGATTGTCAAAGACGGCGGAAAGCTTCCTTCGGCTTTGATCGTCCTTTGCGGCCTGTCCAATGCGGCCTACAGAAGGCCGGATGGCGTCTGTGTCGTGCCTCTGACGGCACTGAAAAACTAATTGCATTCAAACAGCTAAAGAAACTAATCAGTTTTCTGAGGCACAGATAACTACAACAAAGGCATGAGGTGGAAACGAAAAAAGCGTTTTTCATTCAATGGAGAAACTTGCCCTAGGCAAGAGACACATACTCCGGGTAAAAAAGCCGGTTTCACAGAAACCACTCTGTAAAATCAACTCCGCTTGTGCTATATTAGATTATAATCTTAGTCGTTAGACGCAGACAGGAAACTATTAGTCCGTACTTCT